>JAHIYS010000181.1 GCA_018814965.1 Gammaproteobacteria bacterium | reverse complement strand
TTCTTTCATTTCTGGAGGGTGAGCGCCCCCGGTCTTAAATGTTTTCATAAAAGAAATATCTAATATCTAAATCCTAAATTCTAAACAAATCCAAAATTCAAATGACCAAAATTCAAAACGCTTGTTTTGAACATTTGGATTTTGAATATTTGAAATTGTTTAGGATTTAGGTAATTAGGATTTAGGATTTAATTTGTTCTCCTTTCTGTACGGCTTTTTTTACTGGCCACAAGCCTTTTTCTTTGCGTTCATTTCTAAAATTAACAATAGTTTTTGTTGGGCATTCAGCTACACATTTTCCGCAAGAGGTGCATTTTTCATAATCAATAATGGCCAAATTATTTTCCACATGAACTGCGTCAAATGGGCAAATATTTTCGCATTTTTTGCAACTAATACAGCCTACGTTACAAGCCAATCGTGTATTTTTAGCTAGATCAACAGACTTGCACGCTATGTGAACCATCTTCTTTAATGATCTTAAACTAAACAAATCTTTAGGACAGGCAGCAACACATTTTCCGCAAGAGGTGCATTTTTCTTCATCCACCACAGGAAAGTTGTTAATCAGATGAATTGCGTCAAATGGGCAGGCTTTTACGCAATCGCCAAAGCTTAAACAACCATAGGGGCAAGCTTTTTGCCCGCCCTGATACATGGCTGCAGAACGACAGGTGGGCAGCCCTGTATATTGAAAGCGATCTTTAACTTCCTTGCCAGCACAATGTAAAATAGCAACTTGTTTATCCGCAACTTTTGCTTCTACGCCCATAATATCTGAAATTAAGTGAGCTACTTCTTCGCCACCAGGAATGCAACCAGCAACATCAGCAGAACCATGTACAATTGCCTTGGCAAAACCACCACACCCAGCCAGACCACAAGCTCCGCAATTGGAACCAGGAAGCGCTGATTCAATCCTTTCCACCCTGGGATCTAATTGCACGTGAAAGACCCGCGAGGCAATGTATAAACCAATGCCAAATAGAATACCTAGTGAACCGAGTATGATAATGGGAGCTAACATATTATTGTCCTAAGCCTGCAAAACCCATAAACGCCAAAGCCATTAAGGCCGCGCAAATAAAAGCAATGGGCACGCCTTTTAAGGCAGGCGGCACTTGAATTTGCTCCAGTTTTTCTCTAATGCCAGACATGGCAAACAAAACTAATAAAAAACCAATTCCACCGCCAAAACCTTGGAGTAAGGTCATTAGAAAACTTTTTCCAGTTGAAAGCGAACTAAAATCTTTAATGTTAAGTAGGGCCACTCCTAACACAGCGCAATTGGTGGTGATTAGCGGCAAATAGATGCCAAGCGCTTCATACAAAGGAGGTATAACTTTCATTAAAAACATTTCTACCAGTTGCACTAAAGTAGCGATGACCAAAATAAACACGATGGTTTGTAAAAAAGTAAAATCAAAATTAGCTACAGGTTGGTCTTGTCCTAAAAATTTATAAAATACATTGCTGGTAGTTGGGGATAATAAATATTGATAAATTAGCCAGGTTACAGCTGAAGCCATGGTCATCACAAAAATAACAGCACACCCCATGCCTACTGCTTCTTTCTTTTTCTTAGAGACACCAAGAAAAGGGCAAAGACCAAGAAATTTAGCTAACACTAAATTATTAATTAAAACTATAGATACAAATAAAAGAATATAACTCATATTATTAATTTCTAAATCCTAATATCTAAATTCTAAACAAATTCAAATTATCAAAATTCAAATGTTCAAAACAAAAGGTTTTGGTCATTTGAATTTAGGATTTTCTTATATGTTTCTCCTTTCTTAAATTTATAAAACCGATTAAAAGTGCAATTACAATAAACGCGCCTGGGGCCATAATCATTACTGCAGCTGGAGCAACTGGGCCCACAGGACCATAATAATCTGTAATTCTGATATTAAGAAATGTGCCGCTGCCTAAAACTTCCCGGAAAAAAGCTATAATAGTTAAGGCCAAAGTAAAGCCAGCGCCCATGCCCAGTCCATCTAAAATGGATGGCCACAGCTTATTTCTAGAAGCAAAAGCTTCAGCCCGGCCAAGAATTATGCAATTTACAACTATTAGAGGGATAAAGATACCCAGAGCTGCGTTTAACTCAGGTGTATAAGAGTTCATGATCATTTCTACCATGGTCACAAACGTGGCAATAACTACAATAAAACAGGGAATGCGGATTTTGGAAGGGAAAAATCTGCCAAAAATTGAAATAATTGTATTGGAAGCAACCAAAACAAAAGTAGCAGCCAGGCCCATGCCAATGGCATTAACAATGCTAGAACTAACAGCCAAGGCAGGGCATAAGCCTAAAAGCAAAATTAAAACAGGATTTTCCTTAAAAATACCTTTGCGTAATTCTTTCATAAGGTTTTTCCAGTTCAAAATTAGATTTTAAATTCGCTGACACCCATACACTATAATCCCCATTCTTTTCAACCAGTATTCCGCTAAATTCCTTATTTTTTTCAAAAAAATCCAAAGCTT
>JAHIYS010000180.1 GCA_018814965.1 Gammaproteobacteria bacterium | reverse complement strand
GTTAAAGTTGCTGCAGTTAAAGCTCCCGGATTTGGTGATCGTCGTAAAGCTACCTTGCAAGATATTGCAGTATTAACCGGTGCTAAAGTTATCGCTGAAGAGGTTGGTTTGACTCTTGAAGGTTCAACTATAGATGATCTTGGACAAGCAAAACGTATAGTTGTCACGAAAGATAATACAACTGTTATCGATGGCGTAGGCAAGAAGAAAGATATCGAAGATCGTATCGCGCAGATCCGTCGTGAAATTGATAATACTACTTCTGACTATGATCGTGAAAAATTACAAGAAAGACTAGCTAAGCTTGCTGGTGGAGTAGCTGTAATTAAAGTTGGTGCTGCGACTGAAATTGAAATGAAAGAAAAGAAAGCTAGAGTTGAGGATGCTTTACATGCAACTCGTGCCGCAGTTGAAGAAGGGATTGTTCCTGGTGGTGGTGTTGCTTTAATTCGTGCTTTGCAAGGGGTTAAAACTCTTAAAGGCGCAAATCATGATCAAGATGCAGGTATATCGATTATTCGCCGTGCACTTGAAATGCCATTACGACAAATTGTTTCCAATAGTGGTGATGAGGCTTCAGTAGTCATGCATCAGATTATTGATGGTAAAGGCAATTTTGGTTATAACGCTGCTACTGGTGAATTTGGCGATATGGTAGCAATGGGTATTTTAGATCCAACCAAAGTTACTCGTACCGCATTACAAAATGCTGCTTCTATTGCTGGGCTTATGATTACCACAGAGTGTATGATTGCAGAACTACCTAAGAAAGAAGAGGGTGGATGTGGTCATGCTGGTGGTGGTATGGGTGGCATGGGAGGTATGGGTGGCATGGGAGATATGATGTAGTTTTTTGAGTATTGCTAGAAGTGTGCGAAGCGCACGACGAAGCAATCTTAAAAAATCGTTTCTAATAAAAACCCCGCAATTAAATGCGGGGTTTTTTATGGGTCATTGTTGTAAAAGTTAAGTAATTAGTTGTAGAGCGTTTTATCTATGGTAGTTATGTTTTTTGGAGACGGACTCCTGTCCTCGCGTTCCTTACCATCCCTGGTTCGCGACGCCCCACAAAACATAACTACCATAGATAAAACAATTTTAGTAAATTTAATTTGGATTTTAACAGGCTCTTTGTTGTTGCTAAATCCTGTTTTTGCCGTCATTGCGAGCCGAAGGCGAAGCAATCCAGATAATCGTTCCCAGAAAAAACAAAACTCCTGCAATAAATAATGGCAAGCTAAATCCTAGAATCAATATAATACCAACAATTGGCGGGGTAATCGCCCATGCTAGTGCGGCCAAACTATTGCCAACTCCCATCATCCATCCTTGCTCATTTTTTTCAGCTATATTAGAAAGATTAGTAAGAAGAGCATTTGATCCTAGGGCAATAGCAGTTGCCATTGGTATGATTCCAAGCCAAATACCAATTTCAGTATTATAAAATGCGACGACAAAACAACAGATCGCTGCAATGGTAAGAGTTGAGTAAATAATTTTTTTAAGAGCAATGGTTTGGGTTAATAAACGCACTACAACAAGAAGATTAAAACAAAATATTATGCCAAGCCAGGCTAAAAAATACCCTAGATGGCGACTGGAGTAGTTGAATTTTTGGATTAAAGAGAGAAAGTTGGTTTGAAGATATAGTGCCCAGCCAATTTGCAGAGCGAGATAAATCAATGCGGTCATACGGATCTGTTTGTTGGTAAAAGCACGCACAAAAACCAGAGTTTTTTTTGCAGGTTTCTGGGTGAGTGGAGCTGAAATTTTATTATTTTCTTTAAAAACTTTCAGCAAAAATATCGCGCTTACAAGAGCAAGGATCGCTGCAAAATAAAATGGTGTAGTAAAACTAAACCAGCTTACTATAGTACTATCGATTAATAACACACTAATTATTGGACCAAAAATAAAACCAATATTATTCGCTGCGGAAATAATTCCTAGGCGCGTCGATTTGTTACCTGGGTTACTAATATCAATCATAGCTGCTTGGGCTATCACTTGACCTCCTGCTATTGCCCCGAGCCAGGCCCTGCTAAAAATTAATAGGAACACCTGACTAAAGATGATTCCAAGAGCTGATATTCCCATTCCGATGCTAGTGCCAAAGAGACAAAAAAGAAGGATTTTTCGTCGTCCGAGACGATCTGAAAGATCGCCAAGAATTGGGGAAGCAAAAAATGCGGTTAAATTTGCGATGCCAATAGTAATTCCATATAAAATATTTCGCCACTCCATTGATACTGCACTGTTAAACAGAGTGGTTGTTTTTCCAGTGAATAGAGGCCCAAATAATGGCCAAACAAAACCTATCCCCATGGTATCAATGGTTATAACCAAAAATAGGCCTATGATTAAAAGGCGGTTAGATTTATTAGTCATATTGGTTTCACTGGTAGGCGCGGGCTTTAGCCCAATTCATTACCCACATCTTTACACAAATCAATTTTTACGTCGTCATTGCGAGCGAAATGCTTTTTATTTCGCGCGGCAATCCAGAAAACCTAAATATAACCCCGGCGGTCTTCTAATTACCATAAGTCTATAAAACAGCTTTATTTAGAGCGCATCCTCTGCTCTATCCTAATGAAAACAT
>JAHIYS010000016.1 GCA_018814965.1 Gammaproteobacteria bacterium | reverse complement strand
AGATAAAAAAGATATAAAAAATCCTGCTGTTCCAGCAGAGTCCGAGAAAGAAGAATTATAAAATAATTGATTAAGTCATCCGAGCTCAGGAAATACTTTGCGTTTTTTCCTGGGCTCTGGCTTGTTGATTAAGGCCCTAACCATCTGGTTTCTGAAGCAAAAATATGAAATCAAAACAAAGTAGCTTTAGCCCAGTTTATATCTTTGGTAAAGACAAAAGTGGTAAGTTTATATTCTGCAATGAACCTTTTGCAGAGGTAGTAGGAGTTGATTCGCCAGCAGATGTAATCGGAAAAACAGATTCTCAATTATGTTGGTGACGCTACACACAGCTTTATAAGGAAGGTGATTTAGCAACCATGTCTGGCAACATATCAAATAATGCTCATGAAAAACAAATTCACGTCGATAATATTGTTTATGATGTCATTGTCAATAAATGCCCTCTTTTTGGGGCGTATATTAAAGCTCATTATTAGCGTTATATCCTCTCGATTATCTGGGATTAAATTCAGACAAGCGGTAAAGTTCTAACCTTAGATAAAGGTCATGGGTCAATGTAGCCACAAGTAAAGTTGTTATCAGATGGCTCAGATTCAGTTACATTGAAGTAACCTTGAAATTTTTTAGCTTTATAGTCATTTTCTAACCGACTATTTAAAACCTCATCTCTTACGCCGGCTAATATTTCTGCTGCTTCCCAATAAATATTGTTCATGGATGGATCGGATGTCCTTACAGCTATATTACATATAGCTCTAGTTCCAGGAGTAATAGCTCGCTTAACTGTACCTCTATGTTTTGCAACAAAATCATCATCGCTTTTTTCTGGTAGATAACTTTTGCCCTGAGGAAGGAAATAATCCGCGAGTGGCTCAACAACAGCATCTGTTATAATGTTACAAACCGAATAACCCATGAATCTATATCCGAAGGACTTATTAGATTTTGTTCCAAATCCTAATTCGAATGCCATCGTTCCTCCTGTCTTACCAAGAGCTTTGCCAGTCCCTGTAAGTTTATCATGACCTGGCTTTTCAAAGATCTTCTCACCTATATATGGCTTAGAATAATCAGCTGCTGTAGAAGCCACGAAACAAGTACCTATATTATTAGCTATATAAGCTGGCTTTTCAAAATGCTCAAGGGGTTTTTTTATTCCTTTTTTGACAACCTCTTTTATACCTGTAATCGATGCTGTTTTATAAAAATCTTTTAGTTGGTCAAGCAGGGCTTTATCTGCCTTAACAATAATTGCCGAGGTTGCTACTATTTCTCTACCACCTATACCATAAGTAACATACAGTGGTCTTGCTACTGCGTCGCTTTTTGGATCTATCATAAGAACCACTCTACAATTTTCTCCAGGACGTAGAGTAGAGCAATCATTATATTTTCCTATTTGTGTTTCAAACGCTTCTATGTTTCTGATGTTTATTGGTCGGGATGGATTTTTATTCAAAATAGTAAGATAGTTTTGTTTACCTTTATCCACAACTAAATTTCTTGGTGCAAATTCTATATCATCGTTGTATTCAACTTTTATATGAAAATTAGCTTCTTTTATCTCATCAGAGTCATCAGTTGTATATTGGATAAAAAACTTAGTACCATCAGGATAGATTGAACTACTGGCATCAGGTGTTGCAGTTATTTGTAGTTCTTGCCATGCACCGTTAGTAAGAGTGGAAGTGAAAAGCCCTTTAACAACTAAACTACGCTTAATAGAGCGCTGAGAAAAACTATCTGCGATATAAAAGATATCTCTTATGGTTGCATTGACACCAAGCTGGTTTAGAATCCTTATTTTTTTAAATCCTGGTTCTTCGAGGTTTATAGTTAATTCGGCATTATTGTGTTGTGATGGTTTTGGTAATAACAGATCAACCACGCCCAGATCTTTTGGTTGTGGTAAAACAAAATCATGGGGATCACATGTATCTGAATTTACCGGTTGGATATTCTCTATACCCATTACATCATAAGAAGCAACAAATGTGTTAGTATACTCAAGTGGATTATCTATATCTAATATATCGTAGCTTTCCTTTTCGTCAACAGCATAACCAACCTGAACCCAAGCCGTAATTAATATAAATAACATTTTTATAACCTGATGCTTTTTTTTATTAATTCTCATTAGAAAACTCCGATATATCAGTTCCAATAAAAACTACTCTCTTCTGTAAAAATAAAACCGGCTATCATTAAGAATCTGTTACAAGAACGAATATAAACAGCAAACAAATAATAAAGCAATGGGAAAAAACACCTATTAAGCATTCCTTAATAAATTATTTTGCATATTAATCCTGGTGGTTTTTATATAAAGATGTTGGTATCATTAATAAGGTAAAATAATCGAGAAAAGTAGCCAATAAAGCACAATATTGCATGGTGCGCTAAAGAATAAAAATCATAAGATGAAATTTATTAGTTAGTGCTAAAATATATTTATCTCTCTAAAATAGTGTAAAGGTGATGAAAATGGAAAACCTATTGCAAGATTTAAATTTAACTGAAGTGAATTTTGTAGGTGGAGGAGGCCATTGTAAATGTATATTAGCAGGAAAGACTGTTTGGCATGGAGATAAACCTGAGTATAATAAATGTCACGAGGAGTGCTGTTTTAATCAAAGCACTATGTTTTTTATTTGGGACGATGAATTCGAGATGTGTTTAGCAAAATATTCAACCTTATGGGTGGAATAGAGTGATTATACTAGTTTCTTTTTCTTTGCAGATAAAGAACGAGCCTTCTTTTCAATATCAATATATTTATCAGTGATGGCGCCTGAACTATGCCCTGCATCATCGCGCACATGTTCACGTGGTCTTATTTTTACATCATCAGAGATTCCCGTATGACGTAACCAATGTACTGTAGCAATTTTTAATTCTGTAGCATCATCTTTCTTATTATCACGCAGCATTAGCAAGTAGGCTTTATCAAAGCATTTTTGTACCAAGCTACGGATATGCCTGGTATCAGAGACTCCACCTTGACCGGTAAATTTAGGAATTAGAGGGGAACTGTCAATTGGCGAGGGCAGAGGGGATAGGCTTAATGAGGATCGATATTGCCTAAGCGCCTCCAACATCTCATCAGAAACTGAAATATCCCTCTCTTTATTCCCTTTGCCAACCACTCTAAACCACCAATTGCCATCAGCATCTTTATAGAAACTGTTCATTTGTGGGATCCACCTCTCTGAAGCTACTAATTCAGAAATACGAAGATACATCCCATAAAGAGCTTGGATTATGAAAAGAGTCCTACAGTCTTGCTCTGGGTTTTCTATAGCCATCATCTCGGCAGCTTTTATTACATAAGGCCATTGATCTTGGGTTAATCGTCGAATAGGGGAGAGGGCTTGTTTTTTACGGATAAATGTCCCTTTTTGTTTAATAAGACTCACAGGGTTTGCTGTTGTATGTTCTCCTTGGATTAAGAAATTATAGAAACTACTTAAAGCTGCAAAGATAATTTTCACTGCCGATTGTGATAAGGTGAAATTATTTTTATTGGGCTTTTCCCCTTGTTTCACACTTGATTTTGAGATCTCTGCAACAAAAGGGCGCCAATTTGGATTTGCCTGGTCTAGCCCATCTTTTACAATAAAACGAGGAACTTGATTTAAACCAATCCAACTTTTAAGTGGCTTTTGGCAAAAAGATATAAACTCTTCAATATTTTCCCGTTTATGATCAAGAATAGATTGTTGTTTAATTAGCCATGACCATTGTAAAAATCTCTCAATTTCACGTCGATAGGTTTTGAAGGTTTCTTTATTGTTTTTATAGGCTAATAAGAATTCACGAGCATACCGATAGTCATTTTTAGCATATAGCTGATATACGCTTGAGTTTGGCAATAAATCCACCTCTATTGTGGACTCTACAGTATTAAAAACTGCTTTTGGTATAATGTTAGACATTAAAAATAGTTTATCAGGATCTGTTTTCATTTGAAAGATTAACCTGAATTAGGGTGAATTAAGATACTAGAACGCATACCCATCATTCACTCTGATATGGCAACCATTTAGGAAATGATCTAAATGCCTCATATCTCCATTTTATTGAGAGAGGTAAAAATACTATAAATGTTGTTAGTATCTTTTGCTTGTTATAAAATATGCGCTCTCAGTAATAAATAATTGGGGATAAAGATGATAAAAAATATTGGAGTCACATTATTACCTGTAGATTTAAACACTATTATTGGTGGCAATTGTAGATGCGAGTGCTATGACCCAAATATTAATGATTGGCAACAGGTTGGGACTGCAAGAGATTTGAACGAGTGTAATCATTTGTGCAAAACAGATCCTCGTCGTCCATGGTATTATTCATGGGTGCCACAATGCTCCTGGCCTATTCATCAAGCTACTAATCATGTGCCTTTATATCATCAATTATATCGTTCTGAAGAATAATTATAAAAAGAGTTCCACTTTTCTGCCATGCTTTTATTACGCATAGCCACTGATGTTCAGCTAACGAATGGGTAAAAGCTAGCGCGCTTGTTTTCGTTTTATAAGATCACTTTAAGAGGTGAGAGAGTAATACGTTATTATGGATCTGAGGGGCAATTACTATAATTAACGCCATGTTCGCCATAGTATGTCCATGATTTGCTCTGATATTGATCGCAACATCTACTCATACAGACAAAAATATCTTTAGCAGATTGAAGCGTTGCAACATTAGTCTTAAACACTTGATTTTCGATGATTGATGTAAGATCTTGTGTATAGGTAGAAATATTGTCCTTCAAACACTTGCATTTTCCCAAACCATAGACAGTAGCAATCTCTTTTTTGGTAAGATATATTTTTTTATAATTTTTCATATAGATCAAGATAGCATAATTATTGTCAAGATAATTAAAAGATTAATCTTTTGTTCGGTAATTTGTTGAATAAGCGGGGGTAATAAAAAAAGTGACGCTAGCCGCCCCTATAATTATCTATTTTAGTGTTATTTTGTACACATACCGCCTGGGTAGCATTTTCCATTTTGGACCATTGTTAGCTTAAATGAAGCTTGGACTTCTGGACCAAGTTTTGTAAAAAACTTAATTTTAAGATCGGCTCCTCTGGCGCATCCAAAACTATTTCCAGATTTCGCTAGTATGGCGCAGCTTTTGGAATTGTTACATTCTACTTTAGCATATGCATCTAGTATAAAATGAAATTGTTAACTAAATTGTTTTTTGTTATGCCAGTCGTTATTGCAATAAATATTTCATATGCAAGCGAAGGAACGTGTGTTCCAAAAGGAGATGGTTGGGATGAACTTTTTCACGGGGGAACTACTACATTTATCCAAACCACCCCTGAAGATAACGAACAAGATGGAGTAATGCTTCTTAGAAAAGAAGGATCTGGATCATGTATGGTTGGCTGTATGGACACTTATTGTTTTAAAGATATGCAGCCTGATTTGACATCTGCTTGTGCCCCTGGAGAAAGACTCACAAATAAAGATACATAGGAGAATACGACAGTTATGGGTTTTGGAAGAATAGTGGGAAAACCATGGTAATCTTATTAAAAAGGAGGTACTATAGAGTAGTATATATCTAAAACAACGAAAATAGTTGTTTTAGATATATACAAAAATGGCTTGGTGACTACTTATGAAGCATTTATCAGATTATATAGATACTCTCAAAGCTCGAGGTGAATTTTGTTTTACCTCAGAGCAAGCTTTGGAATTCCTAAATATCTCAAAAGAAGCATTACAAATGAGCCTAATAAGGCTACGCCATAAAAAGCAGCTTGTCACCTTAAGCAAATATTTTCATTTAATAATACTTCCCGAGTATCAAAGTATCGGGTGTTTACCGCCCGACCACTTTATTTCAGCTTATATGAAATTTTTAGGCTTACCTTATTATGTATGTTTACTAAGTGCTGCTGGGTATTACGGAGCAGCTCACCAAAAACCACAAGTTTTTCAGGTTATAACCAATAAACAACTACGGCCAATAAAGTGTGGCAAGGTATCGATCTATTTTAGTTTTAAAAGAGATATGAGTGATATACAAACTAAAGTATTTAATGTGCCCACTGGTTACATTAAAGTATCTACCCCAGAAGTTACCGCAATGGATTTATTTTGCTATCAAAAATCTTCTGGCGGTATTAATCATATCGCAACTGTACTTACCGAATTAATAGCAATGATTGATCCTGAAAAGCTTCTACAAGTAGCGATAGACTCTGGCGAAACTGCTTGGGTACAGAGACTAGGATACGTTTTAGAGCAATTAGAGCCTATTGAGGTTGAACATAGAAATAAAATAGTCACTCTCTTAAAGAAATATATAAGTGATAAAAAACCAGCTTATGTGCTTTTGCTAACCAAGGGCCTTGATGAAAACGTAAAAAATTCAGATTGGAAACTTATTGTAAACTGTAAAATCGAGAGTGATATATGATCCAAAAAAGATTCCTTGATGCTTGGCGTTATGCAGAAGCTCCGTGGCCAACTTATGCAATGGTTGAACAGGACCTAATTATAAGCAGAGCTTTAGTAGATTTATATAATCATCCAAAGATAAAAGGCAACTTGGTATTTAGAGGCGGTACCGCTTTAAATAAGCTTTTTTTAAAACCAGCAGCAAGATACAGTGAAGATATAGATATGGTGCAAATTGTACCAGAGCCAATAGGAGAAAGTCTAACTGCTATAAGAAGCGTGCTAGATGAATGGCTGGGAGAACCAAAACGCAAACTTACTGAAAGAAGTGTTAAGCTTATATATTATTATCAAACTAACGATAATCTACCAGCTAAGTTAAAGATAGAAATTAATACTACAGAGCATTACCACCTTTTTGACTATCTTGAGCTACCGTTTGAAGTTAATTCTGAGTGGTTCGCCGGCAAAACCCAAATAAAAACCTACCAGTTGGATGAATTAATGGGTAGTAAACTGCGCGCCCTATATCAGCGGAGAAAGGGCAGAGACCTATTTGATTTGTGGTTTCTTTTAAGTAAACAAATGCTGGATATTGATAAGGTTATAAAAGTATTTAAAGCTCATGGGGAGTATACAAGCCAAATAATAACCAAAGAAACATTTGAGAAAAACATGATTGAAAAATCCAAAAATGATGTGTTTCGCAATGAAATTACTAATTTAATTGCTGAGGATGCAAATTGGGATTTTGATAAAGCGTATCAGACTATTTATACTAATATAATTGCTAACTTATAATAAATTATAAGAAAGGTTAGGGTAGCTAAAGAAGAGCAGTTGAGAAATATTCTGGTT
>JAHIYS010000179.1 GCA_018814965.1 Gammaproteobacteria bacterium | reverse complement strand
GATACGTCTTGTTGCCGAACCATTTTCGCTGTTTGGATAAACAGGTCTGATAGATCAGTTATGGGCTGCATTTCTACTCCCTTTTATTTAATAATCCAGGCGCCATCCACTATTTTTTCTGGCCAACATCATATACACCTGATGAACATCTCTACAATTACTGATATCGCATTATTATTCTGGCATTGCCGGCATAGATATAGCTTAATGGTAGCATAAAAACACCCGTTGAAACAATGCTGGTTGTCGCGCCATATTATGCCAGATCATATAAACATAAAAATCGTTGGGGCGTAAAAGATAGGTTAATGGGGTCAAAGAGAAGGGGTCTGACCCCTTCATTTAGGACACTGCCCTTTCACGGCGGTAACAGGGGTTCGAACCCCCTTGGGGACGCCATATTAAGAGAAGGGGTCTGACCCCTTCATTCTAACACCCAACTCCTTGATGGCCCAGTGGTTTTTAATTCATCCAATAACTCTTTGCTCTATTTTGGCGGGTTAATTCTTCACTTAAACAATCACTCACAAACCCAAAACCTATTTTTTGAGTCTATTTAAAAATCCGGCAAGCTGAGGATTTTCTACCTGGCTATTTGAGTTTTTGAATAGACTCTTAGCCAAACACCAAATCTCTATCTTAGTTGCCCCTACCGCATATAAAAGTTTGCTTAACTCAAAAACAGTATTACCAGTAGTAATTACATCATCTACTATTGCCACATGACGATAATTAAAATCTCCTACAACATGAAAAGCATGTTTAACATTTTTAATCCTCTCTTTAGCATTTAATCTAGACTGAGGCACGGTATTTTTTAATCTCTTGATCTTAAATATATCAATAGGTATTTTTAATCTCTTCGCAATTGGCTGGGATATTTCTAATGATTGATTATAACCACGCTCACGTAATCTAGCAAAATGAAGCGGCATAGGAATAATCACCTCTGGCTTTGCTTCAGCTTGATATTGATTATATAAATGATCTCCTAAAAGCTCTCCCAATATTTTTGCTCCAATTAAATTATTATGAAATTTAAGATTCATTATTAATTTATCAATAGGAGGTTCGTAATGAAAAAGAACTGTGGTTTTAATAGCAGGTAACGAATTACCTAAACAGGCGCCACAAATATCCTGCCCTTGCGGCAGTGGGGAGGCGCACCTTTGACAGTAGTTTTTTAAAAAGGGTAACTCCCCTTCACAAACCATACACAAATCTAATTTGCGATAAGTTATGGAATCACAAAAAACGCAGGTTGGTCGACATAAAAGACTGATCATAACTCGATAATCTAGCAAAATAAAACAACTCGCATCACCGTGTTTTTAGAAAAAATCAATCCTCATCTTACAATATATAAAATTAGATTTAATCCCTTTCTATTTTTAAGCTTTGCTCTCCAAATATTCTAGGAATTCATAGCATTCATGCGTCATCCCATCGTATTTAAACGCATGATTAAAATGTAACTGACCATGACTGTTGCAGCATTTATTATAGCAATGACCAATTGAAACCACATCTACCTTTGCTCCAAATCTTTTATTCTGACCATAACAGGAGCAACTCACTGCGCCACTCACGCTAACAATCTCAGAATAATTTAATATCTGCATATATTTCTCCAGTTTTCTTAAATTTATTTACGCAAAAAAGAATTCAAAGTCTGCCCCTAGAGATTCATAATTAAATACTTTAATCAACCCAACTCTGATAAGTTGAGCTATCAATGTCTGTACCAATCATGCTTTCCGGCGCCACAAACACATCGTGTTGTTTTACAAATTTAATTCTATCAAGTACCTTTGCAAAAAAATCTAAATCCTCTTCACAGGGCAAATATTGCTTCAAAAAAACACCCATACCCATGTCTTTCTCTTTAAAAGAGCTGGGATCGATTTTACCGTTGTATGCAAAATTATCACTTGAGCCAGACTTAGAAGGATATCTTATATCAACCGTGCCATTGCTATTAGCGAATCTGTAGTATGCATCATGAAAAGGAATAACCGTTGTTCGATATGTTTTATCTCTAACATCCTTGTTTTTAAAAAGAGTAACGTGCTCCGGTGGATTATTTAGATTTCTCTTAACCAAACGTAATGCTTCATTTAAAACAGCATGTTTAGGCTTTGCAATAAAAAAATTATTTGTATCAGAATTCGCAATATAAAAATCATAGCGATATATTATATCTTCAATGTTTTGCATAAAACAATAATCAACATCTACACAAACCCCTCCCAAGTAATAAGTAACGTCATATTTTAAAGCATCAGCAGCCATCCCCCATTTAGCCTGTTCTATTAAATTCATTACCTCATCATATAGCTGCAACTCGCCCTGCACTTCAGACATCTCTCTCACCAGAATTCCCTCAGCCTCTAACTTTTCAACAGATTTTGGTATAAGAGTTTTATCGTTAGTCCATACAATATGTTGCCACTCCTTACCACTCTGAGCAAAAAATTTCTTGGTTTTAATAACATTAGCAATATCTTCAGAAAACAGCTCTCTTCTTTGAACATCATTCGTCAACCATACATAATTAACAATTCTTGGGACTCTAGGTTCAGAGGATTTTTTAACATTTAAATTTTTATACGCCTGCTCAAGAGTCAAATAACCATCATGCGCAAAACTCTCTATCCCATTCTCCTTATAATAAGCGTTACCATAAACACGCAAATACTTACAAAATAATCCAGGGTCAATTGCTTGATCGAATAACAACTTTAGAAGCTCATGGTTTAAACTATCTATAAGATCATTTCCAAAAACATGTAAATGTGAATTTGCAGCTATATAGATTAGCGAATCATTTAGGCTTGCCCCTTTTTCTTCAATTGCCCATTTAGCTAAATTAAGCTGCTTAGACAGCAACTCATCATCAAATTTTTTATGCCCAGTTTCAAAATCAGTTCTTTTGACATTTGCTCCCAAAATTATTTTCAAAAAATAATCCGGATGCATTGTAATTTTGTTATTATCAAGCAACAATTTACTCAATTCCATTGATGGCAATGCAGATAAATAAATCGTATTAGGATCTGCACCTTTCTCCTCAATGACCCATCTTGCCAATTCAAGCTGTCTTTCTGATAACTTATCATCAACCTTAAATGTCTTTGTTACTGAATCATACACCTCAATTAGAGCTGGCGAGGATACAAATTCGAGAAATGTACTAGGATTCATTGGGTTTTTATCATTATCAAGCAATAACTTGCTAATATCACAAGAAGGCATTTCCAAAAATCCGTGCGATTTATTAGAATCAACCCCTTCGCCCAACAAATGCTTAACTTCTTCAGCATTATTTTTTCTTATAGCTTCCCTCAAATCCTCTACCCCATTATCTGCAAAAGAACATGGGGAAAGCAGGGAAAACACCGCGATTACTAAGATAACAAGAGATTTGTTAACCAGGCAACCTAAATAAACTTTCATAGCATACACCTTATATAATTATCTATAGATACCCACTGGTAGACCTGTAGTCTTATTCCCTACGGGATTTTGGTCGCAATACAACCGTCTCAGCTAAAGCTGAGAAAACTAATTCATCCACAACTAAAGGCCTGGTGTTATTGCTTCGGTCGTATAAAGCAACTCTAAAAAAGGGTTCAAGTCCTGACAACCAACAACTAGATCACAATATACTTATAAGCTAATACAACAATGACAAAAAATTGGCTCATTATGCTAAACACTCTTTCTACGTTTGCAGCCGCTCTTTTTAGGCTTATCTTTACAGATTAAACACCTTGCTCAAATATGCTCTTCCAGAATCAGCAAAAATAACCACAACAATATCATCTTCATTTAGCTTAGGGGCGTATTCAGAAACTCCTTGCATCACAGCTCCGCTAGATAAACCAACCAAATAACCTTTTTTAGCTAACGCTCTAGTCATCTCAAATGCATCATCATCCACAACTGGGATAATCTCATCAACAACTTCACGATCAAGAGTCTCACCAATAACATCAACACCTATCCCTTCAGTTTTATATGCTTTAGGATTATCCGGCATAGATAGCTTAGATGTTGCAGCATCAATTCCAATAATCTTGATGTTACTATTTTGCTCTTTTAAGTATCTACCAATTCCTGAAATGGTACCGCAACTTCCCATACCTATAAAACAATGAGTAAGCTTGCCACCTGTTTGTTCCCATATTTCAGGCCCAGTAGTTAAGTAATGCGCCTTAGGATTTTCAGTATTATAATATTGATTAGGCATATAAGAACCAGGGATTTTTTTATATAATTCTTCAGCCTTAGCGTGATAACCATCAGGATGATGCAGATCATCGGTATCGGGACAAACAAAAACTTTAGCTCCATAAGCTTGTAAAGCGGAAACCTTCTCTACGCTCGTTCTATTTGGAACCGTGATAATAACATTATAACCTTTCACCGCACCTATCATGGCTAAAGCAATACCTTGATTACCAGATGATGCTTCAACAATTGTTCCACCAGGACGCAATTTACCACTGCGCTCAGCCTCTTGAACCATAAATAATGCGGAACGATCTTTAATACTACCGCCAGGATTAAGACATTCTAATTTAGCTAAAATAGTAGCCTTAGTATCAAAATCAATTTTTGCAAGCGGTGTATTACCAATACGATCTAAAAAAGTTTTAAATTCAAGAGTTGTTTTCATATAATCACCTATTCTATCTTTTAGTTAATATTTCCTATTTTACGTCTTTTGTTTAACCTCTACCGTAACATCATTAAATCTAACATAACCGGTACTATTAATCCCTTTATAAACAAATCCAGTCATCCATAATGGGGAAAACGGTATACTAACGGCGCCTATTCCACTTATAGTCTCATAACGACTAGGATCCAAATAAAGTTTGTTATTATTATAACAAACTCCCAAAGTAGTTTTAGCATCATCATTAAACAAACAAGTCAGTTTAATATCTTGACATTCTCCTTTAGAAATCTCGAAATGTACCGGCTTATATCTTTGCCAATTAACAAATGCTGGCGGCAACATAATTTTTCCATCACGAATATTTACCTCTAAAACCTCTATATTTAACCCATTGTTTTCTTGCTCAGCTATCATTCGTCTGCGCTCTTTGGAAATTTTATTGTAGTTAGCAAGCAAGGATTCTTGTTTCTCCCTACTATAACTCGACCACTCATCCTCACTGATCCCCAGCCTTTCTGGGTTATCAGCACAGCCTAAGAGAAAAATATTAAT
>JAHIYS010000178.1 GCA_018814965.1 Gammaproteobacteria bacterium | reverse complement strand
TCCTAACAGAAAAACTCTCAGAACCAGGTAAAACTAATACCCAAAACTTTAAATTTGTAAATGCTGGGAAGTTCGCTTGGGGAACCCCGCAAGTGGATTGGAAAACAGGCACTGAGCCAAAACATGTTACTTTAGATGCAAACAACTGTAATGATAGCTTGGCAATATCTCCTCTAGGTTCTTGCTCCTTTACTTTAACAACAACCAAAGATAACCCTGGGGATTGGGGAAAATTAGATATAAAAGGGGATAATCTAGCACCAAATCCATTTTATATTGATGTTCTTTGTGCGGGGCTTATCTCAATCATAGAAAACACCGATACAGCTGACCTGCACCTAGGTTATCGCTCAATAAAAGTTGCAAGCACAGTGATAGAGGGAACCGCTAAATTAACAACTGTAGGAACCCCTATAGCAAAAGTTGATGGAACCGATAAAATTAAATATTGCGCTGCTGGTGACACAGATTGCACCTATCAAACCAACTGCGCGAAAAATACTGTACTACAAAAATACGGGGATGCTAATGATTCCTGCCTCATATGGTTTAAATCCATAAATTCTGGCAGTAGTACCCTATATAAAGAAACCGCTGGAACTATTACTGTAAATGAAATAACTGGCGAAGGAAGTGTAAAAGATAAAGATGGCAACTATCCAACAGATTCTGAGACTGAAAAATTTACAACCATGGCTGATCAAGCAGTTTATGCTGGTGGACATTTCACCTCTCCTGAGAATTATATTGCTAAATGGAATGGTGAAGAATGGTCAAAACTGGGTGATGCTCCATTGGATGCATTAAATGGTATTGTTCGTGCACTTATTGTTAGACCACATACCGGAGATCTTTATGTCGGTGGATATTTTACCTCACCAAAAAAATATATAGCCAAATGGAACGGATCGAGCTGGGCTGAATTACCTACCGCATTAAGTAATTTAGATAATACTGTTTTTGCATTTAGTAATGGGAGTGACAAAGATCTATACATAGGTGGATTGTTTACTACCCCAGGAAAAAAAGTTATAAAATGTGATGCGTCTGATAGCTGTACTAGCTTACCTTCGGATCCAATGCCTTCAGACTCAAATCGTCCTGTTTATGCGCTAGCTTACCATCCCACCCATCAAGGTGGCACCCTCTTCATTGGAGGAAACTTTACCCTAACCATACCACCTTCAGCATCAAATGGTGTCCAGTGGAGCGTAGACAACGGTTGGGACTCACTTAATGCTGCAACTTTCAGTGGCGCTATCAATGCGTTAGCGCTATTTGGAACCAATCTTTATGTGGGTGGAGATTTCCAAGTAACCCCTGGAAATTTTATAGCTAGGTATAACGCGGCTAGTAATAATTGGACAGCAATGGGTACAGACGGATATATCTATACCATTCTTGCTCATGGAAACTTTGCTTATATAGGTGGAAATTATTCAGCGCCTGACCCTCTATGGCATTTCGCTAAATTCATTGATGCAACCGCTCTTTGGGCCCCATCAGCCTCTCAACCAAGCACAGATACTAGCCCCATTGATGGCCTAGCTTTTGCAACTACGAGTCTTGGTGAAGATGTTTATCTGGGAGGAAGCTTTACAGCGTTTCCTGGCAATCGTATAGCCAAGTGGAATGATGCAACTTTAACCTGGACCGCAGTCGGAGGAGCATCAGGAATAAACAATCATGTTAGAGCTCTAGCCATCACCACTTCTCTTGATATGACTTGGTCTTGTACTCCTGGTGATCCTGAATATCCCTGCCAATAACCTAGATTTTCAATCATTAACCCTATTCCACCTTACTTGGAATAGGGTTAAACAAATGATCGTATTTCTTTAACTTTTCTTCGTAAATACCCATGCTATCTATAGACATAAATTTTTGCATTACCCCTTTTAGATGATATAATCTCAAAATTAATAGCTTATTTTTCAGAGTTGTTTTATTTAACAAATATAAAATAACATCTTGGAGTTATGAGTTTTAATCTAACCTCAACAAAAAGGAGTCTTTTGATGATGCCGAAAAAATTAGTAGCAGGACCTATCGCTGCAATTCTTATGTTCTTCCTTACCTTTACCCAACCATCATATGCATTAGGTGGCGCTAGCACTTATGTGACTCTAGCTGGCAGCGCTGGTCTTGTTAC
>JAHIYS010000177.1 GCA_018814965.1 Gammaproteobacteria bacterium | reverse complement strand
TCCTAACAGAAAAACTCTCAGAACCAGGTAAAACTAATACCCAAAACTTTAAATTTGTAAATGCTGGGAAGTTCGCTTGGGGAACCCCGCAAGTGGATTGGAAAACAGGCACTGAGCCAAAACATGTTACTTTAGATGCAAGCAACTGTAATGACAGCTTGGCAATATCTCCTCTTGGTTCTTGCTCCTTTACTTTAACAACAACCAAAGATAACCCTGGGGATTGGGGAAAACTAGATATAAAAGGGGATAATCTAGCACCAAATCCATTTTATATTGATGTTCTCTGTGCGGGTGTTTTCTCAATTATAGAAAACACCGATACAGCTGACCTACATCTGGGTTATCGTTCAATAAAAGTAGCAAGCACAGTGATAGAGGGGACAGCTACGTTAACAACTACAACCCCTATAGCAACAGTTGATGGAACCGATAAAATTAAATATTGTGCTGCTGGTGATACAGATTGCACTTATCAAACCAATTGCGCTACAGGTACTGTGTTAAAAAAATATGGTGAGGCTAATGATAGCTGCCTTATATGGTTTAAATCCATAAATTCTGGCAGCAGTACCCTATATAAAGAAACCGCTGGAACTATTACTGTAAATGAAATAACTGGCACAGGAAGTGTAAAAGATAAAGATGGCAACTATCCAACAGATTCTGAGACTGAAAAATTTACAACTGATACTGATCAAGCGCTTTATGTGGCCGGAGCATTTACTTCTCCAGGAAATCATATTACCAAGTATAACGATGTTGATGGCTGGAAAACATTAGGTACTGGAACAAATGCTGATAGTTTCGTCTTTGCAGTTGCAAAAGGTGATCTTTACAATGCAGGACAATTTACTACCATAGATGGAGTGGCTGCAAACTATATTGCCAAATACAACGGTGCAAATTGGTCAGCGCTAGGCAGCGGGACCTCTGATTACATTACCGCTCTTTATACTCTAGATGATAATCTTTATGTTGGAGGAAAGTTTCTCTCAGCTGGAGGGCTCACAACAGCCAGAACCATTGCTAAATGGGATGGGGCAAACTGGTCAGCTCTAGCTCAGGGATTATATAATGCTGCTGGCCCAGGAGGCATCGGTTTTGTTCGCGCCATAATTAGTTTAGGCAAAAAACTTTATATTGGAGGGAGTGTTCATGAAATTATCAACACACCTGCCCCGGATACTTACGTACCATGCGTTGCCCAATGGGATACTGAAACATCAACCTGGTCACCATATGGTAATTTTGGGAGCAATAATAGTTTTGCATTCGCCACTATAGGCACCACACTATTTACCGGCGGAGATTTCAGTAGCGCCAACTTCAAAAATATCTCCCAACGAGGGTTATCAGATCCAAATTGGACCTGGTTAATTCAATTTGATGGATTTGGAGAACCGGTTTATGCGCTTACATCCATAGGAAATGATCTTTATATAGGTGGGAATTTCACTAGAACCAATTTTTTCCCATATACAGAAGGAAATAGAATGATGAAGTGGAATTCCGGATCAGGTTGGTCAGCTTTAGGCACTGGGCTCAATAGTGGAGTTAATGCTCTTATCTCATTGGGCACCGATATTTATGTTGCTGGGGAATTTACTACAGCTGGTGGATTAACAGCGCAATCTATCGCCAAATGGGATACTTTAACCTCAACATGGTCACCGATAGGAACGGGCACAGAACTAAATGCGCAGGCTGATGGAATCATCATCACCACCTCCTTAGATACGACCTGGTCCTGTACTCCTGGCGATCCAGATTATCCATGTTCATAAGTTGATCTTCAAATTATTAACCCTGTTCCAATTTCATTTGGAACAGGGTTAAATAATAGCTCATTATGTTGTAATCAAAGCTCTCTCCATATCCTTTTATACATTTAAAGCCTCTAAATTAAGCACTACCGTCCCCGCCTTCCATTTTAGACATAATGGGACCACACTTGACTACGCTATCCAGGATGTAAGATTTTTAGATTTCAATAACCCGCCACATTAGCAAAAAATTCTACTGCTAGACAGTTTATTTTGCATATCTTATGTCGTTTTCCCAATTAAAATTACATTTATAAAATTTAATTCCATCATTTTGTATTATCTTTATCTAGTGATACAATACTTACTTAAAATTAATCCAAAGATATAATAATTTGATCCGTGGTGACTTACAAACTATTATGTTGTAAAACATCTTAATCAATCCCAAGGGTTATAAAGCTCTTAAGATTGCATTATAAAAGGAGAGTTTTTGATGATTCTGAAAAAACTAGTAACAGGACCTATCGCTGCCATTATCATATGCTCTCTTACCTATACCGCACCATCATATGCTTATAACGGCATGAGCAATACTGGCACATATGTCGCACTAACCATAAGCGGCCTTGGGATTATTGGTGCCGCAATTGCCTCTTTAGTAAAACATGATTCCGATGCCACTATTCCTCCTGAAGATGTTGAAATAAAAGTTGACGATGTGTTTTTTACCGCCCCTGATATTGCCGGCCAACAAGAATTGAAAATTACTAATTCCTATGCACGAGCAGTAAGTATAAATGAAATTTCATTTAATGGTGGCGCTGCTGATGATCTTGTAATAGTTGTAGAAAATAACTGCAGCTCTATCCCGGCCAATAGCACATGCTCAATTATACTAAAAGCTACAAGTAAAGCTTATGATGGCTCTGTTGATATCTATTATGACTATGACAATAACAAGAAAAAAACAGCACCCATAAACGTAACAGGAACTATATTGGAACTATATGAGAGCACAACCAAATTAGATGGTACTATTATAGCTGCAGGAGAAGGAGATACTAAAACTTTTACCTGGAAAAATAATGGATTATTCCATTGGCAAAACCGTGACATGACATGGAAAGTACCATTTGAACCAGGAGGAGGAATAGTTAATCTTAATAAAGGGACTTGCGTTAAAACAGACGAAAATCCAACTATAGCTCCTGGAGATTCCTGCACCTTTACTTTAGAAACCCAAGAGGTCGAACTTGGAGATTACGGGACATTATCCACTACAGGAAGTAATCTTGCAGTTTCCGCATATGATACAAATGTTCTTTTAAAAGATGGGATAGCAGTTACAGTTAATAATACCTCAACTGACTATCATTTAGGCTATAGATCCATAAAAATAGAAAATACCACTCTTGCTGATACTATCACACTAGACACAGTAACCCCCTCCTCTACGGCAGCAAATAATAAAATTAAATATTGCTCACCAACTGATACCAGCTGCTATTATAAAACCGATTCAAACTGTATAAGTGGAGGATCTATAGCTGCTGGCACAAATTGTGAGATATGGTTTAAATCGCAAAGCACCAATAACGATTTATATGTAACTAATGATTTGATAAACGTATATGTTAAAACATCCTGGGCTGGAGGGGCAAGCAGTTTCGACGAAACAACTTATTTTAACGCTGCAACCGATCAAGCACTTTATGCTGGCGGAACATTCACTTCTCCGGGAAATTATATCGCAAAATGGAATGGGTCTGCCTGGACATCACTGGCTAATGGAACAAACAGATATGTTTATACCATAATGGCAGGAAAAGGCAGTAGCGATCTATATATAGGCGGTATATTTACATCTCCAGGTAACAACGTAGCCAGATGGAATGGAAATAGCTGGTCAGCAATTGGAACCAATAATATAAATAATACTGTTTTTTCATTTGAATACGACAACAAAGGGTATCTTTATATTGGAGGAGCGTTTAGCACCCCTGGAAGCAGAATTATTAAATGTGATTCAAATGAGACCTGCTCTCCACTTAAATCAGGTGGAAATGAAATAACATCTGGAACTATATATTCAATGTATTTTGGGGGCGGTGATTTTATTTATATTGGCGGAAATTTTATACTTCCAGCCGATGGTCAAAGCTATGTTATGGCTTATGATATTAACTCCTCTACTACAGTTCCTTTTTATCGGATGAGCACTGGCGCACAACCAACCGCTACAATTTTCAAAATAACAAAAGATCCAAGTTCAAATGCTATTGCAACTGGAACGGACTTTGTTGGCAGCTGGGTTACTGGGCCTGGCTGGGTGAAATTGGGTGGAACATGGAACAATAATATTTTTTCCATAATAAAAGTACTAAGCAAAGTTTTTATTGGGGGTAGTTTTACTACCACTGAAAATCATGTTGCCAAGTATGATGGCTCATGGTTATCTTTAAGCACTGGAACCAATGACTCCGTATACTCAATACTTAGGTATGATGATTTACATTTTTATGTTGGAGGAGCATTTACCTCCCCAGGCAATCGTATTGCATGGTGGGCTGAAACAAATAATACGTGGACCGATGTTGGTGGATCTAACATAAATGGTGATGTTAGAGATCTTACTATTGCTACTTCATTGAGCTTACAATATGATCACTATATTGCCGGGACACCATAGGAATAAGTATAATCTGAATAAAAAGATAGTCCTAAATTTGAATAGAGGTATTTTTTTCACGAATTAAGTTAACTAAATCTGATACAGCAACCCGAGTAGGTTTATTATCGGTATTATAGGAAATATCTGACAGGTCCTCATAAAGAGGCACATACTGTTCATGCAACCGCTTTAAAATACCCCTTCGCTCCTCAAGCTCAGGAGATAATGGACGTTTTTTGCTATACCCCGTACGAATCAACTGATCATCTAAAGAAGTGCTTAAGTATATTATCAAACCACCCTCCACAAGAGCATCCCTATTTTCAGGGACCGCTACTGTACTACCACCTGTTGCAAGCACAATATTACGCTTTTGCATCAGATCGGAGATCACTTTTTGTTCCCGTCGATGAAAACCTTCCTCACCCTCTAGATCATATATCCATAACAGATCTACGCCAGCAATCTCTTCAACAACCTGGTCAGAATCATAAAAAGTCCAGCCAATCTTTCTGGCAAGCGCTTTTCCCATACTGGTTTTTCCAGCACCCATAGGACCAATTAGAACGATGTTTATAAAATTTCGCATAGTTAATTATCTACTTGCACATCATTACAGGGAACATAAGCAACAAAGTAAACTGTATTTTTGTCATTGCGAGCTAAGCGTTGTTTGCTTGGCGCGACAATCCAGAAAAATACAAAACCCTCTCTGTTTTAGGTGCCACACAAAAACATAAACTATTTTTATCCTTACTGGATTGCTTCGTCGCTTCGCTCCTCGCAATGACGAAGATTTGAGCTGCTAACTCGCTCGCTCCTTGCAATAACAAAAAACTGCGGTCATTGCGAGCTAAGCGTTGTTTGCTTGGCGCGGCAATCCAGAAAAATAATAAATAATGCTCTAAAACTATAAAACATTCTATCCGCCCTAGATTGCTTCGTCGCTTCGCTCCTCGCAATGACAAAAAATTGCTGTCATCTGGATTACTCGCAATAACAGCAAAAGCATTATCCAGAATA
>JAHIYS010000176.1 GCA_018814965.1 Gammaproteobacteria bacterium | reverse complement strand
TGGAAAATATGAAAAAATTAATCGAAAAAGTAAATGGAGAAAAGGGACAGAATATGATATAAAGGGTGACTAGGTTTAGGTGGTTTATAGGGGTATAAAATTTAAAATTTTTATGGAGATAATGTAATGAAAAAGGTTCTATTTTCAATAACAGCAATGATTTTCTTTGCAATTAGTGCGTCAGCTTTTGCTGAAGTGAGTATTGGGGTGATTGATTTAAATAAGATTTTAACAGAGTCACCACAGGTAGAAAAAGCTAAGACCGATCTTAAGAAAAAATTTGATAAACAAGAAAAAGATTTAGCTGCTGCTCAGAAAAAGTTTCAGAGTGCTATCGAAGATTTCAGCAAAAATAGTCCTACTATGAAAGCTGATGCTCAAAAAGCAGAGCAACAGAAGATTATGGAGCAACAAAAAAAGCTACAGGAAATGCAAACTAAGTTTCAAAAAGATGTAAACGCTGCTCAAGAGAAAGTTTTGGGCGATGTTTTGAAAAAAATCGAGTCTATTGTCAATAAGTTAGCTACTGATAAAAAGCTTGATTTAATAGTTGCCAAAGCCAGTTTAGCTTATAATAAAAAAGAGCTAGAAGTTACTGACGAAGTAATTAAAATGCTTAAAAAATAGGTTAATGATTAATAAAGAGGGGCATAAGATAATTATGCCCCTCTTTTATTTTGGATGAAAATAATCGATGTCGTTGCCACGTATTTTTGTTTCTTCCCCGCTCAAATCCGGACAGAAAATATCTTTAGAAGCCGCTGCTTCTTGTCATGTATTACAAGCCTTGCGTTTGCAAGTAGGTAGTCCCCTAATAATCTTTAATAGTGTAAGTGGAGGGGAGTTTCAGGCGACTGTAACTGCTATAGATAAACGCAGAGCAACTGTTACTCTTGGAGATTTTATTGAGCGTCATAACGAATCTTTATTGCAAATTCATCTTGGGCAAGGGGTCTCCCGCGGAGAAAAAATGGATTTTACGATTCAGAAAGCAGTTGAATTAGGAGTTAATGCTATTAGCCCGTTATTTACTGAATACTGCAATGTTCATCTTGAGGGGGAGCGGTTAAAAAGGAGATTAGATCATTGGCAAAATGTAGCAATTAGCGCCACCGAACAATCTGGGCGTTGTTATGTCCCTCAAATTTTATTTCAGTCCAATTTAGCAAAATGGTTTGGTTCTCAAGTATTAGGGTTGCGTTTAATTTTAGATCCGCGTGCTACCACTAAGTTTAGTGATATCAAAGAGGAGCCAAGTTGCGTTACAATTTTAGTTGGTCCCGAAGGGGGGTTTAGTGATAAAGAGGTTGAGGATGCTAAGCAAAATCAATTTTTGCCGGTATCTTTAGGCCCAAGAGTTTTACGTACTGAAACTGCAGCCTTGGCAGCGATTAGCCTCATACAATCAAGGTGGGGTGATTTTTAACTAGTAGATATCAAATCAACTAGTGAGCTTTTCCTTCGCGGAAATGTTTACGGCATACTGCTATATAGTGATCATTGCCGCCAATAACAATTTGATCACCTTCGCGCAGAATATTTCCTTGATCATCGGTTCGTAGCACCATATTTGCTTTACGTCCACAATGACAGATAGTTTTAAGCTCTATTAATTGATCAGCTAGAGCGAGAAGGTATTTGCTTCCCTCAAATGGCTCCCCCATGAAGTCGGTTCGTAGGCCATATGCTAAAACAGGGACATTGAAGTCATCTGTGACATATGCTAATTGTTGTACTTGTTTCTTGGTAAGAAATTGTGCCTCATCTATTAGTATGCATTTGATATTATTGTTTTTATTTAGAGACTGAGCGATAAGTTGGTATAAATCTTCATTATTGCTAACTGTGGTGGCTTCTGCTTGTAGTCCGATGCGGGAGGTAATTTTCTTTGCCCCGTATCTGGTGTCGATGGCTGGCGCTAAAAGAAGAGTATCCATTCCCCGTTCATTATAATTATAGCTAGATTGTAAGAGGGCGGTGCTTTTACCGGCATTCATAGTTGAATAATAAAAATGTAATTTGGCCAATTCGTTTCTCCTTGGTAGAATTATGACTGATGGTATAATTTTGGCTTTCATATTATAGTATGTCAAGAAGAGGGAGAAATATTATGCGAATTAAATATTATGTTTTAGGGATTATTGCTGTTGTTGCCATTGCTGCTATGGTTTATATTTTTTTTATAAAGCCTAGTTCGAATTTAGAGCGATTTGCTGCTATGAAGCCTGTTGCAGAGCAGTCTTCGAATGATGCCCCAGCAACTACCACGAATGAAGTTTCACAGCAGGCTCAGTATTGTCCACAGCCCGATGATTTAGTTAAGAATGGGGTTGATTGGACTACAAAGGATAAAAAATGGAAGAATTATACCCCATCATCAGCTACTAAAATTTTAAGTTTTATTGGTGCTCAGTGGGTTGGAGTAAAAGTTGGAAAGGTGATTTGTTTATACCAAACTAATGAAGCGGTATCTTTTCCAGTAGCTTTAGAACAAACCAAGAGCCAACTAGTTCTTGAGCCTAGGGAGGGGGGTTGGAGCGCCCTGGTTAACAACCGTAGATTCTGCAAATCATCAAATGTTGTTGATTGCCCTATTTTTCATGAGGCAGCGAAAGCTCTCGGCAATATTTATGAAGAGATAAAATATGATCCTAAGAGCAAGCAAAACTAGTAATATGTAAAAGTTGCTATGCTAAGCATGAGGTTGATGCGGATATGACAGATAAGTCAGGCATGATGGAGAGTGATCTAGGTATTTTTTTAGTTGATTTTTGATCAAAGGGTAAATTATGACCAAACAGCAAAATGTTAATATAAAGTCTAATGGCTGGAGAAATTTTTTTCTAGCTTCGTTAGTCCCTATAATTGCGATAGCTTTAGTATTTGGCGGATATTTTGGCCAACGCTATCTTGAGGAAAAGATTAGTGGTGTTTTAGGAAAATCCGAAGAATTATCTTTCCAGTTAAAACAGACGCAAGAAAAATATGATCAGCAGCAGATTGTTTTATTAGAGCTACAAAGTGAAATTCAAAACTCTAATAGTGCTAAAACAAAAAGTTGGAAACCTACTATTATCGAGCATCTTCTGCAGATGGCGGATTTAACTTTAAATACTACGGGAGATGTTAAGCTTGCTATTTCTTATTTGCAAACAGCAAAACAATATGCAAATACCCAAGAGTTGTCTGCAATTAAGCACTCTTTAAATAAGGATATTGCTAGTTTACAGGGTGTGCCTGCGGTTAATGATTCAGAGCTTGTTCTCAAAATAGATGCCGTGAGTCAAAAAATTAATGCTTTACCAATAGTGAGCCAGCAATTTACTGTTTTGCAAAAAAAATCTGATGAAGAAGAAACCCCTGTTACTACTTTATGGCAGAGGTTTTTTTCGAGTACTACTAAAGCATTAAAAGATATTTTGGTAATACGGCATCACAATATAGAGCCATTGGTTTCTCCAGAGCAAGAAACGATTTTACGACTTAGTGTGCAAACCAAATTATTACAAGCTGAATGGGCTGTTATGCATCGGCAAAATAATCTTTATCACTCATGTTTAGAAGAAACAATGAGTTTAATTGCCAAGTATTTTGCTGCAAGTGATGTTGCTAATACGGATATTTTTGTGGTTTTAAAAGAGCTTCAGGGTGTTGATTTGCAGCCGAAGTTACCATTTCTTAGTGAGTCAATGGCTATAATGCAGAATTTCATGAGTGCAAATAAGGAGCAAGAGGTTTTGCCGTCACAGCCCCAGCCTTCTTTGCCAGCCTCATCGCAGAATCAGGGGGATAGCCCATTATGAAAAGGATAGTTTTTTATTTTTTAGTATTGCTGCTTGCTGTTTGGCTCGGGATTACTATGCATCGTAATCCTGGCTATGTTTTGATCGCTTACAATAATATTAGTGTTGAGACATCATTGTGGTTTGCAACAATTGCCCTGATTTTTTTGTTTTTGGTGTTTTATTTTTTTCTACGTTTTAGCAGCGGGGTCATAGCTTTAACTTCTTACATTAAGCAATGGATCGGTGGTCGTAGAAAACGGCGTGCTCATGCGCAAACAGTTTTGGGTTTGTATGATTTGATAGAAGGTAATTGGGAGCATGCTGAGAAAAAGCTTTTACGTGCCTCAAAATATAGTGATATGCCATTAGTAAATTATTTGGCTTCAGCCTTTATGGCCCAAAACCAACATGCATTTAAGCGTCGAGATGGTTATCTTCGATTGGCGCAGAGCGTAGCAAAAGATCGGCCGGTGGTTGTTGGATTGGCACAGGCTAGTTTACAAATAGGTAATAAGCAGTGGGAAGAGGCGAGTGCAACCTTACAAAGTATTGGGCAACTACAGCCTAAAAACGTCTATGTTTTACAATTATTACAGCGGGTATACTTAGAGCTAAAAGATTGGAGAGGTTTAGAAAAAATATTGCCGAGTTTACGTAAGCGTCGCGTGATTGGGTTTGAAGCTATCAATAAATTGGAAGAAAAAGTTTATAAAGAACTGCTATTGATAGGTCTAAAAAATCATACTATCGAAACAGTTTGGGATAATTTACCAAAATATTTGCATAAAGACTCAGAATTGGCGGCTGTTTACGTAGAATATTTATTGGCCAATAAAAGAGAGGAAGAAGCAGAAAACATACTCAAGATGGCTTTACATAAAGCCTTGAGTGAGCGGTTATTAGAGCTTTACGCCTTGTTAACCAGTGAGGATCCCATAAAACAGTTAGCTCGAGCTGAAAGATGGTTAAAGACTAAACCAGAAAATGCTAAGCTATTACTTTGTTTGGGCCAGATTTGCAGAAAACAAAAGTTATGGGGTAAAGCCATACACTATTTAGAGAAGAGCGCTTTAATTGCTCCTGATTTAACTGTTTATGCTGAGCTTGGTCAAATTATGGCAAAACAAGATGATCCCAAGAGTGCCTTAGCCTTTTATGAAAAGGGAGTAAGTTTATATAGAACAAAAAGTTAGTGTATAATGGGCTGGTTGAAGGAATTTATATTCTAAATAATATTAATTTTAAATAACTTAAATGGAGGTTAGATTTTATGTATAACGATGATAATCCTTTTGCGGAAGAAAACGTATATGAAGATAAATTTTTGGCAGGTCTTAATGAGATTTATAATCTGTTTGCAGATGATGATAATGAGGCAAGTATTACTAATGATATGATTGTCAAATTGCTTGAAAAAGCTTATGAGGCCGGAGGATCTGGCTTTTTAAGTGAGATGACTTTAAAAGAATATTTGCGTATAAAGGAGCTATTTTCCATTATTGAAAAAAATATGGATGGACTGGCCGACAAAATTAGTGATGATGCTAAAGCTGGTGGAAGAATTTTACATAAGAAGATACAAGTGTTTGAGGAGAGTAATGAGTTCAATCCTAAAGAGATAGATGATTTACTAGAAGATCTAGAAATGTTAGATGATATATATGATCCTTTATATGGATTGGATTGGAAGGGATATGATGACAGTGAAACAAATGAGTATAAAACAGCATACGATGAGGTTAGTGAAATAGCTAAAGGGCTGTCTGAATTTCTAGATAAACCGCTTAATTCTTTAACGCGTAATGAAGATTTGCTAGCTAAGCCTAAACAACTTAATTCTAAACTCAAAGAAGTTTTGCCAAGGGTGGCTGATGTTTTGAAGCTAGAGGAACGTCAGGAGTTTGCGGAAATACTTAAAATGAATAAAGATGAGAAAAAAGCCAATAGGGGGAAGTTTAGGGCGATAATTAGCAGTGTTATAAATAAAATTGTGAAGTTTCTCAGATTAGAAAGATCCTCTAAGAAAGAAGAGAAAAGAGAGGAGCCAACTAGTGGTCCCTCCAGTCGTGGAATTTAATGGTTTTATATTTATACCATTAGAGATTTAATGCTTATATGATATTTGCAGATTCTAATTTTTGCTTATTTTGAGTTATAATGGTTTAAAGTTATTGCTCGTTTTGATAAGTTAGACGATAATCAATTTCTAACTTTATTAATCGAGAAAAGCCATGTCAAATCAAAATGAAATTGCAAATGCCATCCGGTTTTTGAGTGTTGATGCTGTACAAAAAGCTAATTCCGGTCATCCTGGGATGCCTCTTGGGATGGCCGATATTGCTACTGTGCTTTGGCGGGAATTTTTACACCATAATCCTAATAATCCTAGATGGCTTAATCGGGATCGTTTCATCTTATCAAATGGTCATGGTTCGATGTTGCTTTATTCATTGTTGCATTTGACTGGTTATGATTTATCAATCGATGATCTAAAGAGTTTTCGTCAACTCCATTCAAAAACGCCGGGACATCCCGAGTTTGGTTATACTTCTGGGGTAGAGACCACTACCGGACCGCTTGGCCAAGGATTAGCTAATGCGGTTGGTATGGCTTTGGCCGAAAAAATATTAGCCTCCCAATTTAATAAGCCAAAATTTAATATTGTAGATCATTATACCTATGTTTTTGTAGGTGATGGGTGTTTGATGGAAGGGATCTCCCATGAAGCGGCTTCTTTTGCAGGTACTCAAGGGTTGGGTAAGTTGATAGTGCTTTGGGATAATAACAGCATCTCTATTGATGGTGATACTAGTGGCTGGTTTACGGAGGATATAGCTAAGAGATTCCAAGCTTATAACTGGCATGTGGTGTCTGATGTTGATGGGCATAATCCTGATGCTATAAGTAAAGCAATCAAGGAGGCGCAAGCTGTTAATGACAAGCCAACAATGATTTGTTGTAAGACCATAATTGGTTTTGGTGCGCCCCATAAAAGTAATAGCAGTGATTGCCATGGCTCCCCTCTAGGTGAGCCAGAAGTCGCTGCGATGCGGGCTAATTTGAAATGGAAATACGGTCCTTTTGAGATTCCGAAAGAGATTTATCTTGCTTGGGACGCAAAAGAAAAAGGGCAAGAGAATGAAGCCCTTTGGCAAAAGCAATTTGATCTTTACCAAAATCAATATCCAGAGCTAGCACAAGAGTTTTTGCGGCGTATAAATAATGAGCTTCCTAAAAATTGGTTAGAAGAGTCTCAAAAGTATATCGAACAAACCGCTATCAAAGCGGAAAGCATAGCTACAAGGCAATCATCACAGAAGGCGTTAAATGCTTATTGCCCAATGTTACCAGAGATGTTGGGAGGGTCTGCTGATTTAACCGGTTCGAATTTAACAGCTTGGAGTGGATCAAAAGATGTTACTAAAGATGATGCGACAGGTAACTATTTGCGTTATGGTGTAAGAGAGTTTGGGATGTTTGCTATTATGAATGGGTTTTCTTTATATGGTGGTTTTATTCCATATGGCGGGACCTTCTTAATATTTTCAAGTTATGGTCATAGCGCTATTCGTATGGCAGCGCTAATGAAGCAACGGGTTATCTATGTTTTTAGCCACGATTCAATCGGGTTGGGTGAGGATGGTCCAACACACCAGCCGGTAGAACAACTAGCTATGCTGCGTGCCACCCCAAATTTATCGGTATGGCGGCCGTGCGATGCGGCTGAAACTGCAATTGCATGGCAATATGCCATTACAAGAAAAGATGGACCGACGGCGCTTAGCCTAACCCGTCAAAAAGTGGCAGCGCAAAGCTACGATGCCCAATCTTTGGCTAATATAAAGCGTGGTGGGTACATATTGGTTGATGCTGAAGGAGGAGCTCCTGAGTGTATTTTGATTGCCACTGGCTCAGAAGTAGATCTAGCCTGCAAAATTGCGGCCAATTTAAACGGAAAAGGACAAAAAATCCGTGTAGTTTCTATGCCATCTCAAGATGTTTTTGATATGCAAGATGATGATTATAAGAGCGCAGTTTTGCCTAAGATGGTAATTAATAGGATTGCAATAGAGGCAGCATCATCGCAGTCTTGGTACAAATACGTAGGATTATCCGGTAAAATCATAGGGTTAGATAGATATGGGGAATCAGCCCCAGATAAAATATTATTTGAATTTTTCGGGTTTTCGGAGCAGAATGGCGCCAAATTAGTTTTAGAACAATGATTTTTTAACCATTTGTAATCAAGTACTTTAAAGGAGAGATGTATTATGACTATTAAAATAGCAATTAATGGGTACGGTAGAATTGGCCGTAATGTTTTACGTGCAATCTATGAAGAAGGTTATCGTAGCGATATGGAAGTTGTAGCCGTAAATGATTTGGGCGATGCAAAAATCAATGCACACTTGACTATTTATGACACGGTTCATGGCAAATTTGCTGGCACAGTTCAAGTTGATGGTGATTACATAGTAGTCAATGGTGACAGAATAAAAGTACTTGCTGAAAAAGATCCATCAAAAATGCCATGGAAAGAGATGGGAGTTGATATTGTTTTTGAATGTACCGGTAAATTTACAAGCAAAGAAAAGGCTATGGGCCATATCACCGCTGGAGCAAAAAAAGTAATGATCTCAGCTCCTGGTACAGATGTTGATGCCACAATAGTTTATGGCGTCAACCACAAGAGTCTTAACGCCAGCCACCAAATAATTTCTAATGCTTCATGCACAACCAACTGTTTGGCCCCTATGGTCAAGGTCTTAAATGAAAAGGTTGGTTTGGTTAACGGTCTTATGACTACTATCCACTCATATACCAATGATCAAGTTTTAATTGATGGTTATCATAAAGACTTGCGTCGTGCACGTTCTGCAACGATGTCAATGATCCCAACCAAAACCGGTGCAGCAGCAGCTGTTGGTTTGGTATTGCCAGAATTAGCTGGCAAATTGGATGGTTTTGCTATGAGAGTCCCAACAATTAACGTCTCAGTAGTAGATTTGGTTTTTGAGGCAGCACGCGAAACCACCAAAGAAGAGATCAATGCCATGATGAAAGAGGCATCTGAAGGGGAGCTAAAAGGGATTCTTGGATATAATGAGTTGCCATTAGTGTCACATGATTTCAATCATAATCCACTATCTTCTATTTTTGATTCCACCCAAACTAAAGTTATCGGTAAGACCGTAAAAGTTCTTTCCTGGTATGACAATGAGTGGGGTTTCTCAACTAGAATGTTGGATCTCACCAAGCTTTGGATGAATATATAAAGTTATTTGTGGTCAGGTCTTGAATTGTGAATTAAAAAGTTATAATTCATGATTTAAGACCTGATCTTGCCCACCTTTTGTAATTTTTAAGTTGCGAGGAATATATGACAATTTTGAAAATGGTAGATTTAGATCTGAAGGATAAACGGGTCCTAATTCGAGTGGACTTCAATGTTCCCTTGAAAAATGGCGTGATTACAAGCGATAAGCGTTTGCGAGCTTCAGCGCCTACATTAAAATTAGCTGCCGATGCAGGGGCTAAAGTCATAGTATTGTCGCACCTTGGAAAACCAGAAGAGGGGGTGTTTAATGAGGAGTTTTCTCTTAAACCAGTAGCTGATTGGTTAAGTAAATATTTTGGCAAAACCATTCGTTTAGAAAGAGATTGGCTCGATGGAGTAAGCGTTGAGTCCGGTGAAGTGGTTCTTTGTGAAAATGTAAGATTCAACAAAGGAGAGAAAAAAGATAACGAAGAGCTTGCCAAGAAGATGGCTGATCTTTGTGATATTTTTGTTATGGATGCATTTGCAACTGCACATCGCGCCCAAGCCTCAACTCATGGTGTTGGTAAATTTGCTAAAGTTGCATGTGCTGGCCCACTTTTGATGGCTGAACTTGATGCTTTGAGTAAGGCATTAGAAAACCCTGAGCATCCTTTAGTGGCAATTGTTGGTGGCTCTAAGGTTTCAACTAAACTACAACTACTTGAAAGATTATTAGGAAAAGTGGATCAATTGTTAGTTGGTGGTGGTATTGCAAATACTTTTATGAAGGCTAGCGGCCTACCTATTGGTAAGTCTTTGTGTGAAGAAGATTTTATTGAAAAAGCAAAAGAGCTTCTAGAGCTTGCTAAAAAGCAAGGAGCTGAGATCCCAATTCCAACAGACGTTGTAGTTGCCAAAGAGATGTCAGAAGAAGCTGTTGCAACAATCAAAGAAGCTACAGATGTGGCTGATGATGATATGATTTTAGATATTGGCCCACAAACGAGAGAGCGTTTAGCTAATATTATTGGTCAAGCTAAAACAATAGTATGGAATGGTCCTGTAGGTGTGTTTGAGATAGATCAGTTTAGTGAAGGGACTAAAGCTTTGGCATTGGCGGTAGCCAATAGCCAAGCATTTACAATTGCTGGTGGTGGTGATACGGTGGCTGCCATTGAGAAGTTTGGAGTAGAGGATAAAATAACTTATATTTCTACCGCGGGGGGAGCCTTTTTGGAGTATTTACAAGGAGAGGTGTTGCCTGCAGTTGAAATGTTAGAGGAAAGAGGGAAATAATTTAGGAGTTGTTATTGCAAAGGCTGATCACTTTTAAAGCGGTTGGACGACAAGCAAGAAAAATAAAATGAAGCATTGATTGGTTAAAGAGATTTTCTTAGTCATCATTGTAAGGTGTATGCGTAGCGTACAACGAAGAAATCCATATAAAAGGTTAAAAAATGAGAAGAACAAAAATTGTCACAACTTTAGGCCCAGCATCAAATAAAATTGATACTTTACGAAAAATGATTGCGGCTGGTGTTAATATCGTACGTTTAAATTTTTCCCACGGAACTGCTGAGGAAAAAAAGGATCTGGTTGACGTAGTGCGTCAAGCAGCTAAAGCTGAAGGTCAAATAATTGGTATTTTAGCTGATTTACAAGGGCCAAAGATCCGCGTAGCCAAATTCAAAAATGGTAAAGTGGTTTTAAAAGAAAATGATACCTTTGTTTTAGATGCTGCTTTAGATAAAGAAGCTGGTGATGAAACCGTAGTTGGTATTGATTATAAAGAGTTACCAGGAGATGTTCAGCCCAAAGATATATTGTTGCTTGATGATGGTCGTTTAGTATTTATAGTAGAAAAAATTGAAGGCACTCGTATTGTATGTAAGGTCCAAGTTGGTGGTGAGTTATCAAATAATAAAGGGATCAATCGCCAAGGTGGAGGTTTAACTGCAGGTGCGCTTACAGATAAAGATCGTGCAGATTTAAAGACAGCGGTTGCATTGAAGGCTGATTACATCGCCATTTCTTTTGTTAGATCAAAAGTTGATGTTGAAGAAACCAGAGCTTTAATAGCCAAAGAGGGTGGAGAAGCTGGAATTATTTCTAAAATTGAGCGTATCGAAGCTATCGTTCCTGAAACCTTAAAAGGTATCATAAGCGCTTCAGATGGGATCATGGTTGCTCGAGGAGATTTGGCGGTTGAGATTGGTGATGCCGAAGTACCAGCAGCCCAAAAATTGATGATTGGATACTCAAGAGCTTTGAATAAACCAGTAATAACAGCAACCCAGATGATGGAGACTATGATTCATAATGTAGTTCCTACTCGAGCTGAAGTTTCTGATGTAGCAAATGCTGTTTTAGATGGTACTGACGCGGTAATGTTATCGGCAGAGACAGCTACTGGTGATCATCCAGTGTTAGTTGTTCAAACCATGGCTAGAATTTGTTTGGCAGCAGAAAAACAACCAATATCTTTAGGTCTAGATCAGCGTGCCGAAGTTCAATATACCCGAGTAGATGAAGCCATCTCTATGGCATCAATGGATATTGCTAAAAATTTAAAAATTAAAGCCATCATCTCTTTAACTGAAACTGGTACAACCGCTTTATGGGTATCACGTGTTCGTTCTGGAGTGCCTATTTATGGTTTGAGTCGTAATGGCAATGCTTTGGGAAGAATGGCTCTATATAGCGATGTTTATCCAATAGAATTTGATGTGACTAAATTTGGAAATAATACAGAGCTTAAAAAGGCAGCGATTGATAAATTACAGCAATCTAAGCTTGTTAAAGCTGAGGATCTAGTATTAATAACTTGTGGTGATAATATTGGAATTACAGGCAGGACCAACTCATTAACCATTTTACAGGTTGAGTAATGTTTTTAAAGCTATTGTATATAGGTTTGTCAGTATTCTTTATCTGGCAACTGTTTGCATATTTGCGTTCTCATCCAGAAGCTTTTTCAAAAGAGAACTTAAGCCGGAGTTTTTTTACTACTGGTATTTTGGCATTATTATTGATCGCTTTTGTTGCAATGCTGGTTTGGTTTGTCAAACATTGATGGAGTTATAGCAAGGAAGCTATAGCGATTTAAGGCCATACAGACAACGGTTTGTTACAGAAGCTCATGGTACTTTCGCAATTATTTAGCTATATCAAGTTACTCACCTACAAGTGTTAAGCCAAGCAGTGTTAAAAGACATGTCTCACTGTTGAAAAACAGGCTCTAGAATAAAATGGTAAAAAGATTTTATTAGATCAGTCGTAATTGAAAACAATAATCTGGATCCCGCGGTCCTCACCGCGGGACGACAGCCATCAAGCTTTGGTTGCAACGAATGATACGCAGTTCTTGCCACAGGACGACAGCCATCAAGATCTGTAACTCCATTGAAAACTTAGGTCCATGGTAGTGCAGGGAATACCTTGCATTAGGGGCCTGTCGCAATCTGAAAGTATTTGTCATTCCCGCATGCTTTTGGCGGGAATCCAGTTAAAATAATAATTCATACAAATCCTCCCATTAGGGCCAGCTCCAGCTTAATTGGTGCGAATTTTTTAGTGGTAATGATAATTTAACATTGAACATGTCGCTTGTTTGTTTTTTAAGTTAAAATTGTTCCTCTATGATTAATAATACAGAAAAAGTTCTTGTTTTAAGAGTTGCGGTACCTTCGCCGTTAAGGAATCTTTTTGATTATTTGTTGCCTAAAAATTGTGAACATAAAAATATCAAGCCAGGGGTAAGAGTTCTTGTGCCGTTTGGGAGGAGGGAATTAATTGGAGTTGTTTTGGAGGTGGCTACTCATTCTGATTTTAATGCCAAACTAAAACCGGTGTTAGAGATTCTTGATGACAACCCTTTGTTATCTGAGAAGGTGTTGGAGCTTATTAATTGGACCAGCAGTTATTATCATCATCCAATCGGGGATGTAATTAATAATGCGTTGCCAAAATTGCTACGACAAAAAAATCGTAAAAAGAAAGATCAGCAAATTTATCCCGATTTTAAAGGTTCAGAAAATATCGCCAAGAAACCTCTTCAACTTAATGAGTATCAAAAACGGGCAATTACAGATATCAGAGATTCTTTAAATAAATTTAAAACTTTTTTATTGGACGGTGTTACGGGAAGTGGCAAGACCGAAGTGTATCTGCGTGTGATCGAGGAGGTTATTGCTTTAAATAAGCAGGCATTGATTTTGATTCCAGAAATTAATTTAACTCCGCAAACCATAGAGAGGTTTGCTGAAAGATTTTCAGTTCGGATTGCGGTTTTTCATTCGCGACTTACCCCAAAAGAGCGTTTGCTATCATGGCAAATGGCTAAAGATGGTATCGCTCCAATAATTATTGGTACTAGGTCAGCAATTTTTACCCCTTTAAAAAATCCCGGTATTATCATTGTGGATGAAGAGCATGATCTTTCATTTAAGCAGCAAACTGGTTTGAGATATTCAGCGCGGGAT
>JAHIYS010000175.1 GCA_018814965.1 Gammaproteobacteria bacterium | reverse complement strand
TGCTATTTTCGATTTGGATACCTGTGGCTAGATTGACCAAGTTGCTGGACTGGATAGTTACATTGTTGCTTCTATTAATTCTAATACCTGTACCTGAATCATAACCTTGCAACACAGATTGATCCATTTTTAAGCCATGGGTGATGTTATTTATAGTTAAGATAGTTAAGCCTGCTGGAGCTGTTGGGTCTATACTAAGTTCAAGACCATTGATATAGATGGGTTTGGGGCAAGCAGGGTTATTAATAAACAGAACATCAGCAATCAGGGGAGTATCACCTATAATTTTATAGCAATATTTATATATTAGACCAGCATCATGTTCTTCGAAATCATTAAGTTCTGCTTGCAATGTTATAATATCAATATTTATTTTTTCTCCTGGAGCACAAGAAAACGCTTCTACAGGAACTTCACTAATATCAACTGGGTGACAAGGCACTGCTGGTGCAGGCAAACCAGGATCTGGAGATGGAAGTTCTGGGCGAGTCAGGATTGTTGTACTACTACTGCCATCCCGAATTTTTATTGGGGCACCCCAGAGCGGACTACGAGCTACATCTGCTAAGGATAAAGATGGCATAAATAAGAAAGTGATTAAGATAATTAAATTGAGTAATTTACATGATGACATTTGCTCCCCCTCTGCTTTTGTCATTGCAAGGCTTAATCGGGATTGCTTCACTGCGTTCGCAATGACATACGGAATGAAATATTAGCAAAAGATGTGCCAAGATGGGGCAAAGGCCATATGGGTTAAAAAGACAAGTGGTTTTAGGAGCTTAGCTTAAAGAAAGCGCATTAGTTAGGTGCAAATATACCCAGGACGTTGCTTAATGAGTATCATTTTGAGGGGATACACGGCCAGGTCTTCTCACCTCCCTCACACCATCACGAAACTATTACTAGCTTGAGAGTTGTCGGTCCGGATTCGAAGACCTGCCCTACGCTGTTATCATACATAGTTAAGTTTTGTTTTAATCTTGCTCTATGCCTTTGGCACACCCAAAATTTAACATCTATTGTTCTCAAGGTTGCTAAGGCGGGTTTCGTGATTTTCTGACTTGGCCCCTAGCTCATTAAGATGCGCCTGAATAGTGTCAATTAGACGGTTTTCCATTTGTTCAATCTGTTTTTTTAGCGCCTCGATTTTTTTATTGTTCTCAACGAGTTGCAAGTTATTTTCTTTAATTTTATTATCTAAACCTTTTCTAATTATTGTTTGTAATTCAAGATCATCAGAGTGTTTATGTATAACACTTTTTAACAATTCAAATTCTCCTGTAACCTTTTTTTATAGTAATTGAATTTCCCTTTCTGAAGCATCCTGGTTAACTTGCATCTTCTCTATTACAAATTCCATCTTGGCACGAATATCCTCTAGCAAAATGGCATTATAATGTTCAGGACTTCCATTTCCATGTTTTTTCTTTTTAGTTTTATCACTCATATCAAGTACCTCCTAAATCTTAAGTGATATGATTGTCAATTGATATTACAATTTTGTATTAGCATTTTTTGTACCAATTGTTTTGTTATTAATTTACAAGGGGTTAATAAAAATAGGGGCCCAATAGGTGTAGTGTTTTTGGACATGGAGAACGAAAATGCTGCAATCAAAAATCTGACAGAGGGCACAAAGAACACAGAGGTTTTGGTTCTCGATGTATGGGGATGACAAAACTGTACTACGGGGATCCTTCACTGCGTTCAGGATGACAACGGGGCTGGATTGCTTCAAATCTATTTAGATTGTTTTGCTAAAAGTTCTTTCTTGCCTTTGAGGAATAAATAATCTTTTTTATCAACATCTCTCACGCCTCTTTTTAATTCTAACATCGCATCTACATTTGCTATAGGCACTGCAACTCCATTAATTGTTTCAATTATTCTTTGCTCCCAAATACCTTCATAATCTATTTTGCCAACTTGATGTATTAAATCGACGACTAGATCCTCTCCAACCATTCTTACTACAGTGTTTGCTTGCACGTCTTCTGCCTTTAGCTCAGCACATGCTTCTGGCAAAATATCTTGCAAGGCTTTTTTTAATTTTTCAATGTTTTGGGGAGAAGCATCAATCAGTATATCTATATCCCTGGTTGTTCTTTCATAACCATGCAGAAATATTGCACAACCTCCTATAACAATATATTGAACTTTAGCTTCATTTAGACGTTGCAAGTCTCTGTTAGTTTCTGCAAGGTGATCATTTGCTATTCCTGGCAATTGCTTTTTTGATATATTGCTGTCTGTCAAAGTCACGCGCTTCTTTAAATGAACTAAATTTATATAATCCTGGTTTATAAGGGTTTTTTATCCAACCAGCCATTTCTTGAAAATATTGTTCTGTCTTTGATAAGTCTAATTTATTTCGACAATATTCATCAAGACTGTTTTTATTGGCATCGTCAAATTTTTTAAATTTTTTTAGGCCACCCATAATAAATAGTATAGCTACAATCAATTTGGTTGTCTATGGCAGATTTTTTTCTTTAGGTCTGGATTGCTTCGTCGCAAAGCCTGTCCTGAGCGATCTATTCACCCTTCGACAAGCTCAGGACGAACGGGAAATCAAATAGTTAGCCGTTCGTGGTGAGCTTGTCGAACCACTCTCACGACTTTTTCAACAGTCTGTTAATGGAGTTTCTCTATGAATAGAGTTCGAGTCTGGTGTGTTGCG
>JAHIYS010000174.1 GCA_018814965.1 Gammaproteobacteria bacterium | reverse complement strand
GATCTCGTGTGCTCTTCCGATCTCTTACGAATCACTACCGGACCAATTAATAAAGCGATCAATAAAGAAGTTAATGCCACTAAGATACAACGCAAAGTAATATATTGAAATACATGAAAACCATGGTGATAAGTTTCCAAAAATTTAGCAAGATAAAATAACATAACTAATCCTTATAATAAAAATTATACAGCCTTATATTTCCGCACCCCAAAAACAATCTATAATCATAATAGGAGTATATTCCGTATCATTACGCTTTAAGAATATTATCAGGATATGATACAGTTAAATTATTAACCTCTCGGTTACGCTTACGAGCCAACTCAATTAAACGCTCAGTTAAATCAGTAAAACTTTTGCCCAACGGCTCCCAAAGATAAAACGCTAGTGAACCAGGAATAGTATTTAACTCACATAAATAAATCTCATTAGTATTCTGATCTATAAGAAAATCAACTCTTACTACACCACTACAATTTAAACTAATAAATGCCTGCTTTGCCAATCCCTGGATTTTAGCGTTCATCTCTTGGGACATTTCAGCTGGGATTTTACGTTTGGCACTACTCATACCGCCACTCGCACCTTTACCAAGACAAACCCCAATTTTATTCTTTCCTCCACCAGAATACTTGTCTTGGTAAGTAAGGATCTCTTCAGAACTAATTGGCTCCTCACATACTGATACTTCAGCAAAGTCTCGATCACCAAGCACAGCACAATTAATCTCTTTTAGATTAGTAATATGAGGCTCAATTAAAACTCGTTGCGATAAACTAATCACCAAATCTATAGCATCCTCTAGCGCCACATCATCATTAACAGCAGTCACCCCTATACTTGATCCTAAATTTCCTGGCTTTACTATTAGGGGATATGTAAATTTAGTTTTGATATCAGACAACACCGCATCTCTAGATCCAATCCAAATCTCACTATAAAAACTGTAATAATCCAACACTTTAATCCCTGAGGCTTGCAGCAATATTTTAGTAGTGACTTTATCCATCGCAATAGCTGATGATAAAACATCACAACCAACATAGGGAATATTCATTATTTCTAGCAATCCTTGTAATGAGCCATCCTCTCCATAGGTACCATGAATAACAGGAAATGCAATATCAATACTAATCGAACTTCTTTTGGTAAAAATACTCTTGGGTTCTAAATAAAAGTTGGCTCGACCTGAATTTTGGTTGAGAATAACCCTATGACTCTTAGCAAGAAGCAGATCTAAATCGCGAAAATTACTTAAATCAAGAAGATGTTTCCCGGTATACCAATCACCTTGCTTAGATATATAAAGCGGCACCACTTCATACTTGTCTCGGTCAATAGCGTTAATACATTGCAATGCTGAAATTATTGAGATCTCATGCTCGACGCTTCTTCCACCAAAAATTACCGCAATATTTAATGTCATAAATCTATCCTAACACCTATAAGCTTCATCATTACCCAAAAGATATATACCAGAAATCATTGCTTATATCATCAAACAACTGTAAACCGATATCACATATTCCAATAATTCCACCATCAAATGGTATCACCATAATTATCTGGCAAATCATTCTCGAATAACACCACATCTCCAGATTTAAGCATTGATTCTAGATGCTTTTTGGCTGCAGCAAAATCGGTAGCAACAAACATTTTCTCTTTAGAATATTGCTTATTTTGCAACCCGCGCTGCAAAGCTAAAGTTTGTTTCTTACCCACTAAAATAGCATAATCACAAATGGTAGCAATATGCTCCCCAAAAACTTTATTATACTCATCTTCCTTTGTTCCTAATTCAATCATTCCGGGAGTGACAATAATTTTTCTCTGACCAGTAATCTGTTCCAAAACTTCTAACGCCATCTTACTGCCAACTGGATTAGAATTAAATGCATCGTCAATAAAGATAATACCCCCACCAATTCTTCTTAGCTGTAACCTGTGCGGTATAGCTGCAACCTTACGTAATGGATAAACCATCTCAGAAAGCTGCATCCCCATCTCGCCAGCAACAGCTATCGCTCCAAGAATATTATAAATATTTGGTCTACCAAGCAATGGTACTTGAAAAATTGCCTCAGAGTTATCACTACTGCGAACCACTTTAAAACTACTACCATGCTCATCAAGAGTTAAGTCTAAAACACGATAATCTAACTTTGGAGCATCAATTCCGTAAGAAATAACCCGACACTTAGCGCTACCGACCAACTCTTGGGAATTAATATCATCCAGATTGAAAAACGCTATGCCGCAAGCAGGCAGAGATTCTATCAATTCATTTTTAGTTTTCTTAATATTTTCGAGCGTCTTAAAAGTCTCTAGATGCTGCTCCCCAATAGCAGTAATCAACCCATATTGAGGCTCCACCAACTTGCAAATCTCTTTAATATCTCCTGGCTTTTTCGCGCTCATCTCTACTACAAAAACATCATGAATTGGCTTTAACTCCTCATTGATGACTTTAGTTATCCCCATCGTAGTGTTGTAACTTCCAGGAGTTTTCAAGGTATTAAACTTATGACGCAAGATCTCAGTCAAAACATATTTAGTAGTAGTTTTACCAAAACTACCAGTAATTCCCACCACCTTCAAATTGGATAAGGTATGTAGATAACGATAAGCTTTATGAAAATACCTATACTGAATAAACTTTTCCACAGGTTGCAATAATATATTGGCAAGCATTAAAGAGGCTGGCAAAAAAAAGTTATAAAACACTAAGAAGCCAATAGATACCGCAAACCAAACATCGCCATATTTCCACCAAACAGCAAACAAGCCAAGATATATAATTAGCAAAAATGCAAGACTTACAACAAACAAACGGGTAGCGCGCGCGGTAAACACCAGGGGTTTTTTCTCGGGAGAATTAGGACGGATTAAAAACAATCTAAAATAAATTAAAGCAAATAGTATCAAAACCACCAGCGGCTCATAAAAAAACATACCTATTAAAGCAATTAATGGTTCTAACTCCTTAAGATTAAATACCTGGGATTTTTTCTTATACAACCAACTTAGGTAACGTTGATTAAAATAGGAATTAAGCTGCAGCATATGCAACTGTTTTCTGATCTTCCAAACAGTATGACACCCATACCCGGCTAATGCGAGAACAAAAAAGAACATAATGGCGTATGTTATACTTGACATATAAATTTAATTAACTCAAAAAATCATCCAATCCTATTTTCACCTGCTCCCAATTCTCTAGAAATGGAAAGTGGCCGCTACCAACAATCACTTTTAATTTAGAACCTAAAATAGCACGCTGCATAATCTCCCCTGCCTTCAGTGGAGTTTCAAGATCCTGATCCCCCCAAATAAGCAAAACCGGCCTCTTGATTTTTGGTAACAATTTTATAACATTTTCGTGCACAGTTTTAACTAAAATCGAACGCATGATACCGCTCGCATTTTTGTAATCATTTGAACCATATTTTTTTCTATATAATTCCATTTTAGACGCAAAAATACTCTTTATTATAGGCAAACTAGCCAAAAACTTCAGCAATTTAAAAAAATAAATCCTGAT
>JAHIYS010000173.1 GCA_018814965.1 Gammaproteobacteria bacterium | reverse complement strand
GCAAGTAATATTCAATCCCTGGATGAGTTTTATTAGAGCTAATGGCTTGATATATGGGACTATTTAATGGATTGCCGCCAAAACGGGAACGCCAAGAATGGCAAAATCGCTCAATAGCCAGCTCATCAAGAGGGAATTCTTTTGCTGGCAATAACTTGATATTATTTATAACCTTAAATGATCTTTGGGTATCTACATCAAAAACCCTTATGCTATCAACCGTGGTATCCAAAAAATCTATACGAAATGGACTCTTACTTCCCATCGGAAAAATATCAATAATAGAGCCTCGTACAGCAAACTCACCATGCTCCATTACTTTTGTAACGTGGTTATAGCCATGATTTTCGAACTTTTTACGCAAAGCGTCAAGATCCACCTTTTCGCCAATATTTAAAACAAAGCTGTTGGCTTCAACATAATACTTTGGCGGCAAACGGTGCATTAAAGCTGCAGCAGTGACAAAAATAACCCCTGAATCAATCAAGATTAATTGGTAAAGAGTTTGTAGCCTTTGGGAAATTATGTCTTCATGTGGAGAAAAGTGATCATATGGCAGCGTTTCCCAACCAGGAAAAGTTAAAATCTTGGAATGTTTTTTGTCTTTTTTTAAAAAAAACTGCAGCTCTTGCTCTAAATGTTGAGTTGTTAATAGGTCTGGAGTAACGATCAACAAGGGGCCAGCAGTTGTTATAGATGCTATGGCAAAAGCAGCTTCACAGCCATTTAAATCCGGCCAATAGGTCATTTTTTCTTCTATAGGCGAAGATTTATGATAAAATTGTTTCTGATTATTTTTCATTAAATTGAATCGTAATCTATAAATACATAATGCGCAATTTTAGGAGAGAAATTATGGGTATTTTTTCTAACAAACAATCCAACTTGAAAGAAATCTGGATTTCATCTTTAAGGTTGTATCACAAAGCTTTTTCTCAAATTTGGTATTTGGGAGTTTTGGCTGGGATGCTTACAACTATATCTATATTGTTAAATGTATTATACAGGGATAAAGGGATCAGCCTCAAGATCTTAAGCTTTGGATCACCATTACTTATATCTTTAGTTACCGTGTACTTAACATCTTTAATATTATTTAATGCTAATAACATTAATAATAACCAAATCGTATCCTTAAAAAACTCTTTGGCTTATATCAACAAAAGATTTATTAAAGTAGTTATCAGTGTATTTATTTTATACTTTTTATATTCATTCGGACTAATCGCTTTTATTTTACCAGGGATCTTCCTATTTATATTGTTCTCCATGGTACAGCCTTTAACCCTATTAGATAGCAACGGAATTATAGAATCTTTTAAAAATAGTCATAAAATTGTTTGGGGGAATTGGTGGCGTACTTTTGCGATTCTAATGCCTCTAATGTTTATTAACTATTGGACAGGCATCCTTCTTAGCTATGCCTTTAATAATCATCGATGGTACTTGATTGGTATCATCGGACCACTTGCGATCTTATTTTATCCTTTGTTCTATGTTTGCATTTTAGTGGTATTCAACGACTTAAAATCACGTAAAACAACAAATCCTATTGAGTAATAATACCGCCGCCAAGACACTCCTCTTGGCGGTAGAAGACAATTGATTGTCCAGGGGTAATTGCCCATTGTGGAGCAAAAAAATCCACCCTAGCCTCTTTAGAATCATTTGGCTGCGTTATAACACACCGCTGATCTTGTTGCCGATAACGGATCTTGGCATGACATTCAAATGGAAACTCTGGCTCTTGATTAGAAATCCAATGCAATTGGTTACAAGTCAGCTTCTGAGCCATCAAACTAGGATCTTCTTTATTCTGAGTAATAATTAATGCGTTATTCTTTAAATCTTTAATTGCCACATACCATGGAGCTTCTTGAGATGATTTTTGCCCTCCTACACCGATCCCTTTTCTTTGACCTAGAGTATAGAACATAAGCCCATCATGCCGTCCTAACACTTGTCCGTCAGCGGTAATAATATCTCCAGGCCTGGCAAGCAAATATTCGCTTAAAAATTCCTTAAATTTACGTTCGCCAATAAAACAAATTCCGGTACTATCTTTTTTTGCATAATTAGGAAAAGCAGCATTTTCCGCGATCTCCCTCACCTGTTGTTTAGTTAATTCACCCAAGGGAAATAAACTTGAAGCCAACTGTTCTTGATTCAGCAAATACAAAAAATAGCTCTGGTCCTTATTTTTATCCAATCCTTTTAGCAGGAGTTCTCTACCACCAATAGTAATTCTTCGTGCATAATGTCCGGTTGCAATAAAATCGGCTCCTAATGATTTAGCATGATCTAAAAAAGCTCGGAATTTAATCTCTTTGTTGCACAAAACATCAGGATTAGGAGTGCGGCCTGCAGCGTATTCATCAAGAAAGTATTGAAAAACATTGTTCCAATATTTAACTGAAAAATTTACAATATGTAATTTTATTTTTAATACATCACAGACATGTTGAGCATCTTTAAGATCTTGTGATGCAGAGCAATTAGCACCAGATTCTTCTTGCCAATTTTGCATAAATAATGCTTCAACACGATACCCTTGGTTTTGCATAAGAAGGGCTGCTACAGCTGAATCCACGCCACCAGAAAGTCCTACTACAACAAATTGTTGATGTACTTTAGTCATTAGCAGAGGATAATTAGTAAAATTATTTTTAAGCAGGTTTTCTTTCGGGTCTTTTCTCAATATTACGATAAATAATACGACCTTTACTTAAATCATAAGGGGTCAAAGCAACAATAACCGCATCCCCAGTAAGCAAACGAATATAGTTTTTACGCATTTTACCGCAAATATGTGCGGTTATAATATGACCATTTTGTAACTTTACTCGAAATGTAGTGTTCGGTAATGTTTCAACTATATTTCCTTCCATTTCTATTGCATCTTCTTTTGCCATAACGCCTCTTTTACAATCAATTAGTTTTGATGATATTGCCTTAAGTTTGGATAATAATCAACATCAATAGTAGCTATAAATACTTTTATCTAAAATTTTAACAATAACTCATCAACTAAAGCTACTATCAGCCCAATCAGCAAATATTTGAGCAGCCGGATGATTGTGACATTCGCCATGCGCAATGTTTTCAGTCATTTTAAACGCATCTTTTTCAAATAATGCCCAATGAACAGGACCAATCGAAAGCCCTATGCTACTGCCACTGCAGCACCACTTTTCGCATGTACCACCATCCTATCCCTAAATCTATCTTTGATCCTGCTAGGCTGAGGATTCCCGTATCGCTGAGTTAAAAAACACTCGCAGCGCAAACCACCGCTTATAAGAATTACTTCGCTATGTTTTAAGTTATATAACGTCATAAAAGAACTCCTCTCTAAAAGACTCTTTTTTATAATTTACTAATTACGATTTTATGAACAATAATTAGCGACCAAAATCATTATCTATCGCTGAGTAATTTAAGGTTTTAGCATACAAAGCAGCCCCCTGCAAACCAATATCAGGATATAAAACAGCATGTACTGAGATATCTTTAACCAAATCTGTCATTCTTCCTTTGTCAAAAAAAGTGGTCAAAAACGCGTGATTTTTAACCAATGGTAATATTTTAGGAATAATACCCCCCACCAGATACAAACCACCAAAAGGCAACGTTGTAAGAGCTAAGTTACCTGCTGCTGCCCCATAAATGCTCACAAAAATATTAAGCGCCTTAGTCGCAATCGGGTCATGATAGTTAAGCGCATATTCAGTAATAGCGGCTGGGAGATCAACTGATTGATTGCTATTGATAAGTGCTTTTAATGCAGCATTTTCTTTCCCTTTTGACTCTTCGCTATCGCTTACAAACTGATAAATATTTACCAATCCTTGTCCTGAAAGCACCCTTTCAAGTGAAACTCTGTGATACTTTTTGCGTAGAAACATTAAAAGCTCAAGCTGTAAATCATCTGTTGGCGCAAAATCAGCATGCCCACCCTCTGTTGGATAAACTCGAGAGGACCCTTTACTATCATATACTACAAAACCTATACCCAAGCCTGTACCAGCGCCCATATATGCTTTTATCCCCTGGATATCTGGTTTGCCTGCTGTCAACGTTAATAAATCTTCTGGTTTTAAAGCTCCGAGTCCATATCCTATAGCCACAAAGTCATTAATTAAGGTTATTTCATTAAGACCTAGTTTATTTTTAATATCATCACATTTTATTATCCATGGCAGATTAGTAAGCGCTGCAGTTTGATTGGCTACGGGCCCTGCAACACCAAAACATGCTCTTGCTATATCGTTACGGATAGATTTAGAGTCACTAAAGAAATCATCTAAAATGTCGGTAAAACCAGCATAATCAGCACTCTTATATAACGCCTTTTTTATAATATTTTTCTCACCAGAGTCAGCAAAGTCAACAACCTGCATCCTAGTAGTAGTGCCTCCAACATCACCTGATAATATTATCATAGCCATGAATTCCAATTAGTTATTCTTTTGTTATTAAGATTATATTTAAATCCTAACGTTTTGTCATTATTGTAAGATTTGGAAGCATAAAGGCAGTATAATGCTACAAACAACAGAATCTCGTCGATAACCCATAAAACTAACAAAATAACTAGACAAAGAAAAAAATCTTTCCCATAATCGAGGGAATTTAAATTTAACCTTACTTAGTGGCGACAATAAATGAATCAAAGCATTATAGAGCTCATCGGTGTTTCGAAAAAGTTTGGTGATTACCAAGCTCTTCATGAAACAAATATTTCCATTAAAAATGGTGAGTTTATCACACTTTTAGGTCCTTCTGGTTGCGGCAAGACCACCCTTTTACGCTTGATTTCAGGGCTTGAAAAACCAGATTCAGGTAAGATTTTTATTAATGGACGCGATGTTACCGACCTTCCTCCAGAAAAACGTCATTTAAACATGGTATTCCAAAGCTATGCTTTATTTCCTCATATGACCGTATACGATAATGTTGCTTTTGGATTGCGCTGCAAAAAAGTACCTGAGAATGAGATAAAAGATCGCGTTAACAAAGTGTTACGAATGGTTAAACTTGATACCTTAAGCAAACGAAAACCTAATCAACTTAGCGGTGGCCAGCAACAACGGGTAGCTATAGCAAGAGCGGTAGTTAATGAGCCGATTGTGCTGCTTTTAGACGAACCTTTAAGCGCCTTAGACTATAACTTACGTAAAAATATGCAACTTGAATTAAAGGAGTTGCAACGTCGCTTGGGAATTACCTTTATATTTGTAACCCATGATCAAGAAGAAGCTTTATCAATGTCTGATAGATTAGCCATCATGAATGAAGGATTCATTGAACAACTTGGCACCCCCAAAGATGTTTATGAGGAACCAAAAAATCTTTATGTAGCAGAATTTATTGGCGAAACGAACATATTTAAAGCTGAAATTTCTGAAGCCTATGATGATAAGCTGTCAGTTGAAATTGGGGATAAACGTTTCATACTTAATAACAAGAAAAAATTGTCAGCCAAACAAAAAGTTCATGTTGTAATTCGACCAGAAGATATTACCGTATGGGGAGAAAATGAAATTACTCCAGAAGAAACCAAAGACATGTTATCTGGAACAGTAGAACAAGTAATCTACAAAGGCTCTACCGTCGACTTAATTATACGTCTATCTAATGGCAAAAAGATTCTTGCATCAGAATTTTTTAATGAGGATGACGAAAATCTTGATTATCATGCCATGGAGAAAGTTTGGTTTGATTGGATCCCAGGTTGGGAAGTGATATTGCCTTATGAATAAGAAGCATGGGTTTTTTAAGACATTTTCTGTAAGCATAATTTGGTTATGGTTAGGAATCTTTGCGCTTGTGCCGATTGCTTTGATTTTTCTTACAAGTTTTCTTACTAAAGATACAAACAATATTGTTGAATTTATCCCAACTTTCAAAAATTATCTTGAAGTCTTTAATCATGGATACCTCAAGATCTTACTTCAATCAATATATATTGCTACTATCTGCACTATTCTTTGCCTAATTATTGGCTACCCATTTGCTTTTACCATAGCTCGTAGCAAGAGCAAGTATAAACCACTATTATTGCTGTTGGTTATTATACCATTTTGGACCAGTTCGTTAATTCGTACTTACGCTATCATGGCAATTTTGAAAGCTAAAGGGATATTAAATACCGCATTGTTAGCCATAGGAATAATTCATCAGCCCCTGCAAATTCTTTATAGCGATACAGCGGTATTAATAGGATGTGTTTATGACCTCCTCCCATTCATGATTCTTCCTCTTTATGCTAATATAGAAAAACTTAACCATGAATATATTGAGGCTGCTAAAGATTTAGGAGCAAATTGGCTCACCATCTTTATTAAGGTGATTATACCTCTAACTATGCCGGGAATTATTGCTGGATCAGTATTAGTATTTTTACCAGCAATGACTATGTTTTACATCCCTGTGTTGTTGGGAGGAGCAAAAAATCTACTTATAGGCAACCTGATAGAATACCAGTTTTTAACTACAAGTAATTGGCCGCTTGGAACTGCCATTAGCGTTGTGATTACATTGCTTATGGGCATATTTATTTTAATCTATTGGCATAATTCCAAAGAAAAGGATCGAGAAAGTTTAGCATGAGTAAATTTATCAGAAATTTTTATACGTCATGTGTTTATATATTTTTATATTTACCGATTGCTGTCGTTATTATCTTTTCATTTAATAACGCCAAACACTCATTAGTATGGCAAGGATTTACCCTTAAGTGGTACGCAGTTTTATTTCATGACACCGCCTTGTTGCAAGTAGCTTGGAACTCTTTAGCTCTAGCGATATTGGCCGCCAGCATTGCGACTGCAATCGGAACCTTAATATCTGTGAGTTTATTTCGCTATAGATTCTTCGGCAAGAAAATCTTACATGCCCTGATATTCATTTTAATTCTAACCCCAGAAATTGTAATGGCGATCTCGCTTTTATTGCTATACAGTTTTTTAAAAATCCCTTTAGGATTTTGGACCCTACTGCTAGCGCATACCGCTTTATGTATACCATTCGTGGCTGTGACTATTTACAGCCGTATTACCACTTTAGATACAGCTATTTTTGAAGCAGCTTTAGACTTGGGAGCAAACGATCTCACTATTTTTCATAAAATCATTTTACCGCTGCTATTCCCAGCCATTGTTTCTGGGTGGCTTTTAAGCTTTATACTTTCGCTTGATGATGTGATTATCAGCTATTTTGTTAGCGGACCTACGTTCAATATTTTACCTCTTAAAATCTATTCCATGGTGCGGCTTGGAGTTAAACCAGAGGTAAATGCATTATGTACGCTAATGCTGCTATTTACCTTATTTGCAGTTATAGCCAGTTATCAAAGTATATTTAAGAAGAAATTAAAATGAAAATATATCCCAAAATTGTTACTGTGTTTTTTTTGGCCATTTTTACTACGCTGGCCCATGCCAATCAAAATACTTTAAATATCTATATTTGGGGTAATTACCTGCCATATGAAATAGCCAACCAGTTCACCAAAGAGACTGGTATAAAAGTTAATATTATAGAATACGATAATAACGAAACTATGTATGCTAAATTAAAATCATTAAATAATTCCGGTTATGACATTATAGTTCCATCAAGTTATTATGTAGAACGGATGTCAAAACAAGGGATGTTACTAAATTTAGATAAAAAAAAGCTGACCAATCTTCACCATTTAAATCCCCTGCTTCTAAACAAAGAATTTGATCTTAAAAATAACTACAGCATCCCTTACATATGGGGCACCACAGGAATTATTATAAACACCAAGTATATTGATAAAAAGAATGTTACTTCTTGGCAAGACTTTTGGAACAAAAGATACAAAAATCAACTTATGCTACTTAATGATATGCGCGATGTTTTTAGCATGTCCCTGCTATCATTGGGATACCCTATTAATGACAGCAATGAAAAACATATTGAGGAGGCTTACTTTAAACTAAAACAACTTTTACCCAATGTTAAGATTTTTAGTGTCGACACTGTACCCAATATTTATATAGATGAAGACGCATACATAGGAATGGCATGGAGTGGTGATTGTAAATTAGCACAAGATGAAAATACCAACCTTGAATACATCTATCCTAAAGAGGGTTTTGCTATTTGGATCGACAGCTTTGTAATTATAAAAGATGCACCTCATGCTGATAACGCCCACAAGTTCATTAACTTCATGCTACGCCCCGAAATCGCTAAACAGATTAGCGTTGCTTTGGGATATTCAACAGCTAATAAAGATGCGGTAAAATTAATGCCATTAGCGTCACAACGCAACCCAATATTAAATCCCAGCAAAAACATAATGCGACAAGGCAGAATCCAGCTTGATCTAGACAATAAAACTAAACGTTTATACGAAAAATATTGGGAAAAATTAAAAATCAATAATTAAGTAGATCTGTTTATTTTTATATCACCAAAGCTAATCATTCATTTATTCTCTGTGCAGCACTGCATAGAAGTGCCATGCTCATAACACACAACTTGACAAGCATAAGCATTAGTTACCGTAAAAATCGCTAAATAAGGGTAATTACAATTACAGGTGCACCCCATACCTCCGGTAATATCTTTTATTTCTTTAGCGAGTACTTTTTGCATTTTTCACCCCCCCTGTTTTAGATAAAATTGTACTGCTTAAATTAGAATGCTTGCAAGCTTTAGATATAATATTATTTATTAAGAAACAATTAAGTTTAACTATAGTTTATAGTTAGTATTATATGAGGTATTGCTGGTAATATTACAATAATTAGATTATTTTTGCCAAAAATGAAAAGCTAAAAACATAGCATGATAATTTCAAAAAACTGATGAACCGCCACAAGCTAAAGATTTCTTAACTTTCAAAATCTATTTTTAGCAAGGCGGTCAACCTTAGGGGTTATCGTCTTGTAATAAAACTACAAAATTCGCGATATAAAACTTTCAGGCCGCTGCTATTTGATTGCGCTTAGCATAGAAGCAAAGATTTAGATGGTAGCAACCAGGATAAAAAAAGAAATAATTTGAAGAACCATTGACAATCCCAAGCAGCCTATCAATACATAAACTATCTAATTTAATAAATCATCGCTTCCTAAGATTATGTTCTGCCATAAATAAAAATATCTCACGCATATCATCATCACAAATACAAGATCTAAAGCTGGAATCAAATGCCTTACAAGCAGCCCTACATGTATCAGTGTTAGCGGCTTCAAACCAGGAGCCAGCCCCACTACACCAGCATTTACACCCATCCTCTGGTAACCATCCCGTTACATTTTTACTTTCCAAACCGCTAATTTCTTGTATATTTACCTGTAATCTCATTTTAATCCTCTGGTTTTAATTAAATTCTGGGCGCTATCTCCTGAACCTTCATACATCTATTCTCAAAATGTAATTCTTGATGGTAAAATCCATCATAGTTATTATCTTTGCTGTGGTGATCAACAACCAATATCAAACCTATAAAAAAAACAGGATCCCTAAAGGGAAAATCCCGCACACATCATCCATTAAAAACTTCATCAATCATGTAATTATCTAGTGAAATCTAAAAAAGAGGTCAAGTCCTGATGCACCCCCACAATTTTTTAGTTTATTTACAATAAAAACAAATGGATGGATTCTCTGTCATTGCGAGCCATAGGCGAAGCAATCTAGAAATATTTAGTTCTACATAATTGTTTTGTTCAACACATAAAATACAAACCATTTCACAGCTTTACTAGATTGCTTCG
>JAHIYS010000015.1 GCA_018814965.1 Gammaproteobacteria bacterium | reverse complement strand
GTTGAGACTTGACCCCTTTCTAATCAAAATCTTCCCAAGATAGATGGTAGGGATCATATGGCGAGCCTATAAGCCCTAATATTGTAAGTATTTCAAGATCTAAATACATATTACCGTTGCCATTTAAATTTATTGCTTGTTCAGCAGCTGTTAATCCATTAACTGTTGCTGATCCTCTTATACTAATGCCTTGCATAACATATAAAAGTCCATTAAGAGTAAAGCTGCCGCCCAGATCTACGTTTTGTTCAACAATTATTATTACTGGGTTATTTTGTGAGCCAACTGTTAAGTTTCCTTTAGGATTAAAATTAGTGCACCAAAAGGTTTTATTGGGGCCTGGAAAATCATATTTAGAACAGTCATCAACTATGGTTGTAGTTGAGGCGTCATGCACGCTGCCTATGCCATATTTAGGCTTATCAAAAAGATATCCCCATAAGTTACTGCCAGTGATATAACTAGTGGTCATACCTTCATTTACGTCCGCAAGTAGGCTCTTTTGCTTTGACGCTGTTACGTTTGGTAAGCCAACTTTAGTTTTAGCGCCACTACCATTTATTGTTATACCAACACCACTAACAATGGTTGAGTTTTTAAAGCCAGGCCCATGAAGTGTTACATGAGAATTGTATGCTTTTGAAGAGCCGCTCAAGTTAACATTACCACCAGCTATTAGTGCTGGTGCCATTGAGTTTGGAAGAGTGCCTATACCAGTAGAATTACCGTTATTTTTCTTCCATAGCATCTCTTTTATGATTCTTTTACCGCTGGGATTACCAGTTAATGTAGGAACACCAGCAGCAGATGTAAGTGTGCATACATTTTGGATAACCGAACTACCGCTTGCATGGGCAGAGGCCGAAGTGCCTAAAACCCCGCGTTTTATGTTTTGTAGTTGTAGGCCAGAGATTTTAGGATATTGGATGGTTTCAGTGCCTATAACTATAACCCCTTTGGGTAATAAATCAGACACGCTATCTAAATTAATTGTGGTTTCAAAGGTGGTGGCAATAGCGCTTGATAACTTAGGGGTTGGAGTTATTCTGTTTTCAGCAGTGGTTATAGTGAAGTATCCTTCACAATCGGTTGCTCCAGGAGGGTAGCAAGCATTTGTATATTTAGTATTATTATTAATATCGTTACACTTTAAGGTGGCTCCAGATTTTAGCAAATCGTGGCGGGCTATTTCCAGCCCAGCTTTAGCAATATATAAAGCTTTTTCAGATTGTAATATGTTAGTTGTTGATTTAACCGATGAGATGTACATGGTAGTTAAGATGCTAGCAATAAATCCAATAATTATGATCGCCACAATTGCAACAATTAATAAATACCCACGCTGATGTTTAATCGTTTTAAATTTCATAAGTGTTTCGTTTTTATTTGGAAGCTGAAACCAAGATGTTTAACTAGTCTATTCGAAATCTTCCCAAATAGTATAATATCTATTGTATTGATCAAATAATCCTAATTCTTCAAGTATTTGATAGTTGAAATAAGAGTTTTTGGCTCTTCTTAAGCGCATATAGCCTTCGGTAGCTGTTAAGCCATTGATGGTAACAGCTCTTTGAGTGCGTAAGTTACCCATAATATAAAATATCCCATTAATGGTAAAATTATGATTCAAGAATACATTTTGTTCTGAGATTAGGGTTACTGGATTGGCTACGGAGCCAATTACATCATTAGTTGCTGGATTAAAGTCATTGCAGGTTAGCCAAAGGGTTCCGGAAGCGCCATCAAAGTTATATGCGCCACAGTTACTGATTATAGTTGTGCTGGGATCGTTTTTTAATTCGGTTTTAGATTTAAAGAAAAAATATCCCCATAACTTATCTAGGGTTATATTGCTATTATTTTGACTTATGTCATCAAGAAAGTTATTTCGGCTGGATGCTATGGTTGTTCCCGCAGGACCAACTTTAGTATGGCTAGCATTACTAAGAGTAACTGCGCCACCACTTACGATTGTTGACATTGGGAATTTTTCGCTGCCGATGGTTACCGTGGGGTTGATTATGTCTGAGGTAGACAAGAGAGTTATATATCCAACTGCTACCACTACCGGGGTTATTATTCCTGGAAGTGATCCGACCCCGCCTGAGTTATTAACATCTTTTTTCCATATCATCTCTTTTAATATTCTTTTGCCGTTTGGGTTGCCAGTTAATGTAGGGACGCCAGCAGTGGAGGTAAGGGTGCAAACATTCTGAGCAGCAGGGGCACTGTTAAGATGTTGAGAAGCTGTGGTGCCGGAAACGCCCCGTTTTACACCTTGTAACTGGAGGCCTGTGATTTGGGAATACCAGATGACTTCATCATCAATAGTTATAAGTCCTTTTGGTAATAGATTGGTGACGCTATTTAAACTAATTACGGTAGCGCTGTCAGAAATATTGCTGGTTATTGTATGATCAGGAGTGACCACATTTTCAGAGCCGGTTACACTAAAGCGGCCTAAGCAATTAGATGCTCCAGGAGGATAGCAGGAGTCAGGTATGTTAAGAGTATTACAAGTTAAGGTGCTGCCATCTTTTAATAAATCACGCCTAGCTATTTCTAGACCAGCTTTAGCAATATATAAAGCTTGTTGAGATTGTAATACATTAGTGGTTGATTTGATCGATGAGGCATACATGCTTACTAATATACTGGCAATAAAGCCAATGACTACAATTGCTATAATGGCAACAATTAATAAATATCCTCGTTGATGTTTAATTATCTTAGGTTCCATAAATAGATCGCCGTTGTTATCGGAAAGGTTAAATTGTTATAAGACATGTTTAAAGTTATTACTACATAACGCACATCTTGTAATACTATTGGGAATGGTAGTAATGTGGAGTCTTTTTTGTAATAATCTAAGGTGATGCTTTGAACGCCATCAGCTAAAGGCTGGGCATTGCGTAATAATTGATTGCTGACCACCTGATAATCAATCGTATCGTTATTGAGATCATTTATAATGATTCTATTGGCTGTGGCCACTGTTATATCGGATGGCGAACAGACGGCTCTTAAATCACGTGTAATACGCTCTAGAGCGACACTGCCTTGCCAATTGGCGTTGATAATGTTTTTTTCTGAAAAGAAAGAGTTAAAGCCTACAGATAGTAAATTACTAGATCCCGCGATTAATATCCCAATCAATATTATTACAATGATAAATTCAAGTAGGGTAAAGCCAGACTGTTTCGAGTATTTTTGCATATTAGTAGTTTGCAATAATGGTTGATAAAATAGCCTTGCCGGATTTAGTATTTGCGGTAGTTCCTTCGGCTGTTACGGTTATGGTTTTGTAACTAATTGTATCTCCATAATAAGTGGAGCAGGTCACCGTAGCAATTACTGAATATCCCGCTGGTGCTGTGCAAAAGCTTGCTGTAGAACTCCCGCATACTAAATTAGGGTTTGTGAATCCATTAATAAAACGTTCCCCTGTATACCAGTCCATACATTGAGCTGCTGTTTGTGATGCATTGGTTTGGTTGTTAATCGCGGCAGAGTTTCTAAGCATAGTTTGAAATAAAATGGCTAGTAGGCTTGATATTACCCCCATGATGACAATGAATATTAGTAATTCTATGAATGTAAATCCAGATTTTGTCTTCATGGTGTAACTCTCCCGGTTTCGGGATAAATAGTGACCGCTATGGTTTCGCCATTTCCAGTTAATCTCATTATGGCGTTTGAGGTTAGGGGGATAACGGGGTTGTCATCGTAAGGCACTCCTTTGGCATCAAAAATAATTTTGCTAGTAATTGTGCTAGTTGAGCCAAAAGTAATTCCTGGGCCCAGGGTTACAGTGGTTCCACGTGTTGCTATCGGTACTGGGTTATCGCTTTCATCTTGAATTTGATACGTATTTGATGATGTTATTGCTAGTCGGAATTTTTGATGTTGTGCCATTGCTAGATTTTGGGCATAGCGAATATCATTTGCAAGTAGCTCTACTTGACTATTGATATTAATAGATGAGCCTGACCACTTAAAAAAAGCAGTTATAGCAAGAACAGAGGCTATAATTATTACTATTAGTACCTCTATAAAAGTGAATCCCCTGTTTTTTAATAATCTTTCCATGTATTTCTTCGGGTGTTTTTATACTGCCATTATTGTATCACTAGTTACTAGAAAAGGTAAAGGTGAGAATCGTAAAGCAGATCCAGCTGTAGCTATAAAACTAGGCCAGTAGTTAAGATGTGAAAGGGGTTTTAAACGGTACTTTGATTCAAAGCGAAATTACTGCTAGATATGAAATTTATATAGGCAAACTATAACCATTGAATCAATAGTATTAGGTTCTTTAGATAACGATAGGGGCTGCTGCAGTCCGAAGTTTTTGCTGTCATTACTGTAAAGGTCACATAATTCGTTGCCAAGAGTTAACAGTCATAATCAGGAGGGCTCTGCTCACAGCACTTAAAATTCATAATTTTGGGAAAATATGTATATTTAAGCCGTCATTGCAAGCTAACATTTTATAGCAGCTCCCTAAAACATAGAGCTGTCATCGCGAGCGAAATGTTTTTTCATTTCGCGTGGCGATC
>JAHIYS010000172.1 GCA_018814965.1 Gammaproteobacteria bacterium | reverse complement strand
GCGGGAAAAGGGGAAGAAACCGCTATGGCAATGCTTGGCGTCTTGGGGTCTAATATGAAATTTGCTGGAGGGAGTGCCGGCGATGATTTAAAGATGAAGGAAACCATGGTATTTAGCGATGATAAAGTTTTATCAGATGCTGTAAGTTTAGCTCTTTTAGCTTCTAAAAAACCAGTCATTATAGCGGTTCAACATGGGCATGCCCCGATCTCCCCCCCATTAACTGTTACCAAATCTGAAGCTAATATTGTTTATGAGATTGATGGCAAACCAGCTCTTGAGGTCTGGAAGAAATATGCCGGTGAGGATGCGAAAAAATCTTTGGGTATAGATGTAAATAAATTGCAAGACCATAGCGAAGATTTGGCGAGGTTTGCTACCAGGTATGAAGCTGGGCTTTATTTAGGAGGGGAAGATTATAAAATAAGATGGCCAGGTTCTACAATTATTACAAGTGGGCCAATGACATTTTCTACTACTATATCAGAAGGGACAGTGTTAAGAATTATGTCCTCTTCTACAGATAACCAAATTCTTTGTTCGCATCGCGCAGCAGAGACAATCATTGATAAATTAAAGGGAGAGAAATTGGCAGGAGTAGTGGTATTTGACTGTGTTGCACGAGGGATGATCTTGCAAGATGGTTTTCAAAAAGCGCTAGATGCCAAAAAAGAGGTCTTGAAAGCCCCTTTTATAGGATTTCAAACCTATGGAGAGTTTGCTATGGAGATGGGTCAAATGACTGGTTTTCATAATGCTACTACAGTAATATTAGCTATTCCAGACTAATGGATGAGGTTGCTGATATCTGAGTTTTTTGTTGTCATTACGAGGAGCGTAGCGACGAAGCAATCTTTTATGCTGTTTTATGCTGTCTAGTGCCAGAGTAAACTCTGGCACTAGATTATAGTATACCTGGATTGCCACGCTTACTTCATAAGCTTGCAATGACAATTTTTGTTAGGATTTCAGTGGCATTTGGATAAAATTATAGAACTAATACGCAAATAGGTTGGGTTGTTTAAGAATGTGTTTTGGTGGGCGGCCAGCTTTCCGCAATTTAGCCTTAGGGTTAAATTTTAAAGGAGATACATTATGGGAACAAAATTTGTTACTGGTTTTGCAAAAGGGGATTCAAGTCATGATGTGGGGAAAGAGGCCGCAAAAATGGCTTTTCAGAAACTTGGAGATGACAAAGTACACTTAAGTATTGTTTTTGCTTCTCCCAAATATGATTATCAGGAAGTGCTCCGAGGAGTAAGAGAAATAACCGATAATGCCCCTCTTTTTGGTTGTTCTTCGGCTGGGGAATTTACCGAAGAAGGAATACAACATGAAAGTGTGGTATGTGCTTTAATTACTTCTGATACTCACAAATTTTTCACCGGGATTGGAGAGGGTTTGAGAGAAGATGCGATGAAAAGCATTTGTGACGCATCAAAAAAATTTCCAGCTTCTATTGAAAATTACCCATATCGATCTTACATTTTATGTGAAGATGGTTTGACGGGAAAAGCGGAAGAAACTCCCTTGGCGATGTTGAGCATTTTAGGGGCTAATATGAAATTTGTTGGAGGTTGTGCAGGCGATGATCTAAAGATGAAAGAAACAAAGGTGTTCGCTGATAACAAGGTTTTAGCAGACGCTATAAGTTTAGCTTTCATTGCTTCTAAAAAGCCCTTAGCCATATCCCTTCAACATGGACATAAGGCGATTTCTCCTCCGTTGACTATTACTAAATCTGAAGCCAATATAGTTTATGAAATCGACGGCAAACCTGCTTTTGAAATTTGGAAGAAATATGCAGGTGCGGATGCAAAAAATACCTTGGGTATAGATATAAATGAATTGCAAGAAGATGATAAGAATGTATCAAGATTTTTAACGTATTATGAAGCTGGACTTTATGTGACTGAAAAAGAGGAAAAGATAAGATGGCCTGGTGCTACAACTACTGTAACTGGACCTCTAAAATTTAATGGTGTTATGCCTGAAGGGGCAGTATTAAGAGTGATGTCCTCCTCCAAAGAAAGCCAGGTCGAGTCTACGCGGGATGCTGCAGAGAGCATCATTAATAGTTTGAGGGGAGAGAAATTGGTTGGAGTATTGGTGTTTGATTGTGTGGTAAGAGGGTTAATTCTGCAAGATGAGTTTTCGAAAGCTATAGATGCTATGAAGGAATTATTGAAAGTTCCTATAATAGGCTTTGAGACCTACGGTGAATTTGCGATGGAGATTGGTCAGCCGATGGGTTATCATAACGCAACTACCGTAATATTAGGTATTTTAGACTAAAGGATGATTACTGAAATGGGTTCCTTAGAAGAAAAAAATATCTTAAATCAAATAATAGATGATTTTTCCCAGAGTTTAGGGAGGGAAAAGGCTAAAAACTTGATTGAGAATTCTGTTCTGAAGTTAGGATTGCCCATAAAAGATTCCTATTCCAACGAAGAAGCTTTAAAAATATTTGAACTGATAGAAAAAGAGCAAAAGGGTTATATTAGAACGCTTGCCGGGTTACGCATGGCGCAGGTGATATTGAATACCAAAGACATGCGGAAAATAAATGAGCTCATTTTCGGCTTACAAACAGCAAAGACAAAACTTGAAGAATGGTCTGCAACTTTAGAGGAAAAGGTTAAAGATCGAACAAAAGATTTAGCGCGTTCTTATGAGGAAATATCTATAGTTGTGGGAGATTTAGAAAAATCCAAGCAATATATTGAGAATATTATTGCTAATTTTTTAAATGTTCTAATTGTAACTGGAATAGATGGAACTATACGCTTAATTAATGATGTTTGTTTCGATGTTTTGGGATATACGAAAGAAGAACTTTTAGGGAAGAATATAGAGTTAATGGGTGGTAAAGACAAGGCATTGATATTGCGGCAGATTTTACAAGAAGGACAGATCAAAAATCATGAGTGTCTCTGTAAGAAAAAAGATCGAACTCCTGTTTTTGTGATTTTTTCTGGTTCGCTTATGAAAGGTAAGAGTGAAAAATCACAAGAAATTATTATTGTTTTGCAAGATATTACCGAGCGCAAGAAGATAGAGGATAGTCTGGTCCATGAAAAAGAGTTTACGAAAAATATCTTAGATAATGTACAAGCTGTTATTCTGATCTTGGACCAATCAGGAGGGATCGTAGATATCAACAGGTATATGGAAAAAATATCCGGCTTTCAGCTGGATGAGGTCAAGGGTAAAGATTGGTTTGAGACTTTTTTGCCGGAAGAGAACCGTCATAATACCCGGGAAATATTTAAAAAATCTGTCAGCGATGCCGGTTTTGGGGCTGGGGGAAATATTGACCAGATTGTTACCAAGAACGGCCATGTGCTTGATATCGAGTGGTATGATAAAACCTTAAAAGATAAATATGGTAATGTTATTGGGTTGGTTGCGCTTGGTAGGGATGTTACTGAGCAAAGAAAGATTGAAGAGATAAATAGAGCTCGTATGGTTGCTGAAGAGGCCTACCGTACAAAATCAGAATTCTTGGCTAATATGTCTCATGAACTTCGAACCCCACTTAATTCTATTATTGGTTTTTCAGAAGTACTGGATTCTGAAACTTTCGGTCCTTTAAATGTGAAACAAAAAAGTTATATAAACTATGTTCTAACTAGTGGTCAGCACCTTCTTTTGTTGGTAAATGATGTTTTGAATTTGGCTAAGGTGGAAGCGGGAAAAATGGAACTACTTTTTACAGTATTTCCGGTAAAAGCTCAATTGGAGGAATCATTGGCCTTATTAAAAGAGCTGCTAGTGAAAAATGGAATTGAAGCTAGCTTGGAAGTGCCGGAAGATATCGGCAATATTGAGGCTGACAAGCGAAGATTTAAGGAGATGATTGATAATCTACTTTCCAATGCAATTAAATTTACTCCAAGTGGCGGTAAAATAGGAATTAAAGCTTGGAGACATCAGGAAGAAATTGAATTTGAGATTTGGGATACCGGTGTTGGTATTGCTGCTGAAAATATGTCTAAGGTGTTTTCTATTTTTACGCGGATTGAGTCCGCAGTTTCCAAGGCGACCGAGGGGACGGGTCTAGGTTTACCTTACACGAAGAAATTGGTTGAGTTGCATGGTGGTCGTATTTGGATTAAATCTGATGGTCAAGGTAAGGGTGCTCAAGTGAGTTTTACTTTACCAATCAAGCAAAAAAAAAGAGTGCTTAATGGGGTAAAAAAATGTTGTTAGCAATAGGGGGAGTTGGTTTAGGTTTAGTTTATGAAAAAAAACTTGTAGAACAACAATATTGCATATTTATTGTTAGTACGAAGAACACAAATAAATAGGGAGTGTTAATGTTGTATTTGTCTTATATCGTAATACTAAGTGCGATGCTGGTGCAGCTCACAGCAGCTATTGTTGCGCTTTTTCTTTTACGCATTATCGGGAAAAATGTTGCTTGGATTTTAATATCTATAGCTTTGTTTCTGATGGTCGGTAGAAGACTCTTTTCTTTTTTGTGCGATTTTACAGGCCATCATATACCGATGCTAGATTTATTTTATGAGCCACTGGGTTTTGTTTTATCCATTTTATTGTTAGTAGGTATCATAAAAATTATTCCTGTATTTACTAGCTTGAGGCGAGCATTGGATGAAAAACAAGAAATGCTGGCAGAGCTTCGTGATAAAACCCTCCTGGTGGAAAGTGTTGTCGAAACAACAATCGATGGAATCTTAGTTGTTAATCCTGAAGGTAAGGTGATTTTGTATAACGAAAACTTTGTTCAGATGTTTAATATTCCACAAGAGATTTTAGCTGCTAAAGATGGGAGTAAATTTGCCGCTTATTCTTTAAAGAACCTTAAAGACCCAAATAAATTCTTAAAAGAAATAAAAGAGCTTAATCTTCATAAAGATCGAAAGAGTCGTGATGAGGTTGAATTTAAAGATGGTAAAGTTTTAGATAGATATTCTTCGCCTCTGATAGATGTTAATGGAAAGGACCAAGGAAGGGCTTGGTTTTTTAGGGATATTACCGACCAAAAGCGGGCAGTAAAGGAAAAACAAGCGATGTTGATGAGGATTCAGGATGAGAAACTATTGTCAGATAGTCTAGTCAATACCACTGTTGACGGAATTTTAGTTGTTAATCCCGCAGGTAAGACAATTTTGTTTAACGAAAACTTTGTTCAGATGTTTAATATTCCAAAAGAGATTTTAGCTACTAAAGATGGGAGTAAATTTGCCGCTTATTCTTTAAAGAACCTTAAAGACCCAAATAAATTCTTAAAAGAAATAAAAGAGCTTAATCTTCATAAAGATCGAAAGAG
>JAHIYS010000171.1 GCA_018814965.1 Gammaproteobacteria bacterium | reverse complement strand
CGTACTCTTTGTTATCGATTTTGACTTCAGTACCTGTATATTTACCAAATAATACTTTATCACCAACCTTAACCTCTAGAGGACGCACTTTGCCATCTTTTAAAACTTCACCACTACCAACGAAGCAAACTTCGCCACGAGTTGGTTTTTCACTGCTGGCTGTATCAGGAATTACGATTCCTCCTGCAGAGGTACGCTCTTCTTCTATACGCTCAATGACCACACGGTCGCGTAATGGACGAATTTTCATGTAATTTTTCTCCTTTATTTCAAGTTAAGTAAATTGGTTTAATAATCTCTGAGAGTTGACCCCAGAATCACCCCCCATTGATTTTAAAAACTGTAAAATCAATATATGGTTCGGTTGATAATAGTTGCTCTTTTACAAGTCAACATATTTCTTAGCACTCTGTCAATAAGAGTGCCAATGGTATATAAATGGTGATCAATGTCAATATTTCAAGAGGTAAAATAATGATTAATAATCAAATATCTAATATTACCTTTAAAATCAAATATAAATGAACAATTAAATAAATGGTAGACCCATATTTGCTAACTACCTCATTGATAAATAAATTAATTATAACAAGACTTGCCCCAAAAAAGCGCTATCTTCACGAAATTTGCAGCGATAAATAGACAAAATGCTTGAACTATGACAAAATGCTGCAACTATTATTAATACCGTGAAAACTACCCATGGACATAAGAAAAATAAAAAAGTTAATCGATTTGATTAATGAAAACAATATTGCAGAGATCGAGATTCATGAAGAGAAAGAATCGGTTCATATAGTTTTAAACAGCAAACAAAATATGAATCTTGCGCCAAACGTGCTCGAATGTTCTCCAAAAACACAGATAATTGAGCAAATTTCGTCAAACAGCCAACCAACGATACAACAAGATGAGAAGCCAAAATATACAGTTAACTCTCCAATGGTTGGCTCAGTTTATCTTTCATCAGCGCCTGGAACCCAACATTTTGTTGAAATTGGAGAAAAAATAAATATTGGCGACACTCTTTGCTTAATCGAAGCAATGAAAATGTTTAATAAAATTGAAGCTGATCGGTCTGGAACTATAACCGCCAGACTAGTTGAAAATGCTCAGCCAGTTGAATTTGACCAACCATTATTTGTAATTGAATAACAATAACTAAAAAGAACCGACTACCGTGAAAAAAGTTTTAATAGCAAATCGTGGTGAAATCGCTTTAAGAATACAAAGAGCCTGTCATGAACTCGGCATAAAGACAGTGGCTATATATTCGACTGCTGATCGCGAACTAATGCATGTACAACTTGCAGATGAAGCGGTCTGTATCGGACCACCATCACCTGCAGAAAGTTACCTAAATATTCCAGCGGTAATTAGCGCTGCAGAAATAACCGGTGCCGACGCAATCCATCCTGGCTACGGCTTTCTTGCTGAAAACGCTAACTTTGTCGAACAGGTCGAAAAAAGCGGCTTTACTTTCATCGGCCCAGACCATGAAACCATCCGCACCATGGGGGATAAAATATCCGCTATAAAAACCATGAAAAAGGCGGGAATCCCATGCATTCCCGGATCAGATGGCCCTTTAGGTAAAAATGACCACGAAAATGTCCTGCTTGCAAAAAAAATTGGGTTCCCAATTATTATTAAGGCAGCAGCTGGTGGAGGTGGACGAGGTATGCGGGTTGTCCACGAAGAAAGTGAACTTTTAATTGCCATCTCAACTACCATGGCAGAAGCTAGCTCCTCATTTGGTGATCCAACAATCTATATGGAGAAATTCCTCCAAAACCCCCGTCACATCGAGATTCAAATTTTAGGCGATGGCAAAGGACACGCTATTTATCTTGGCGAACGTGATTGTTCGCTCCAAAGACGTCATCAAAAAATTCTAGAAGAAGCGCCAGCACCAGGCATCACCTCAAAACAACGCAAAACTATTGGCGAACAATGTGCTGCTGCCTGTCAAAAATTAAAATATCGTGGTGCGGGAACTTTTGAATTTTTATATGAAAATGGTGAATTTTATTTCATAGAGATGAATACCCGCATCCAAGTAGAGCATCCAATTACAGAAGCCATTACAGGCATTGATATCGCTAAATGGCAGCTTTTGATTGCCTCTGGTGAAAAATTGTCCCTTAAAAGCAAAGAGATTGAAATTAAAGGGCATGCAATAGAATGTAGAATTAACGCCGAAGATCCTGATAATTTTTTGCCATCTCCGGGAAAAATAAGTGTTTTTCATGCTCCAGGTGGTCCAGGTATTAGAGTTGATTCCCATATCTACCAAAGTTATGTAGTACCCCCATTTTACGATTCTCTAATTGGAAAAATCATCAGCTATGGTGAAACCAGAGAGATTGCAATCGCTAAAATGAGAAATGCCCTAAGAGAGATAGTAATTGAAGGGATAAAAACCAATGTGCCACTACACCAACGAATATTGGAAGACAAAAAATTTCTCAAAGGTGGAGTCAACATTCATCATCTTGAAAACTTCTGTAAAAATAAAGCGAGGGCTGGTTAGTTTTCTTCGAACAAACAGCTTAATGGCACTGCAAAAAGTTTCTTACCAAAAGGGATTATTTGTTTACCAAGATAAAGAACAATTCCAGTTGCAAAATTATCTGCGCTAACTTCGGCGAGTTTTTCTAATCCTGAGAAATCCTCATATTTTACGGATGACGCTGCTTTAACCTCAATACCAACAATCCTTTTATTCCTGCCTTCCAAAACCACATCAACTTCCCTACCAGCTTGCGTTCTAAAGTGATAAATATCTGGCTGATTATCACTCCACGCTTTTTGTTTAATTAATTCCATGACCACAAAATTTTCTAGAACCGGGCCAAGCTTAGAACGATCAAGAACAAAGGTAGTATCATCATAACGCAGCAAATGACACAAAAGACCAGTATCATTGAGAAAAACCTTGGGCGTTTTAATCAAAGTTTTTTCGCGACTGGTTGACCAAGGGGATAATTCAACAACGAAAAAAATCATTTTTAATAACATATAGTAACGCTTTAAAGTTGTATGGCTGATTTTGAGAACCCGTCCTAAATCTGAAAGGTTCGATAAATTTGCCACACGACCAGCGATAATATTCAACAAATAGGGCAACTCTGTTAATTTTTCAATGTTAGCCAGCTCCTTAACATCTCTTTGTAAAATTGCATCGACATAGGAATTAAACCAATTATTACGCCCTTTAACATCGTTTATGTTCAGCGAACGTGGGTAACCACCTGCTAGTAACATCGCATTTAGCTCTGCAAACGATAATTTGTTTTTTGGCTGCGAAAATGGACTACCACTAAAAGATAGATCAATAAAGTTTTCTTTTTGACCATTAATTTCTCCTTGGGATAATGGCCATAAAGTATGGATGATCATCCTGCCCGCTAAAGAATCAGAAATTTTTGGAATAGTTAAAATATTCGCCGAACCAGTTAAGACAAACATCCCTTTTTTATTTTTAGTATCTACAATTTTTTTGATGGGTAAAAACAATTCTGGAACCCGCTGAATTTCATCAATAGTTACTGGATCAGACAAATTGTTAATAAAATTTACTGGATCTCTAGCAGCGGCAGCCAAATTTGATAGCTCATCAAGAGAAATATAATTGGATGAATATTTGTTGGTTAGCAAATGTTCTACCAAAGTACTTTTTCCTGTTTGCCGCGCTCCATTTATAAACACAACTGGAAACTCTTTCAGGCTATTTGTAACTTCATTAGTAATGTGTCTTGAGTAATACATGAAAAGGAGTATAACAGCATTTTCTATAAAATTCACCACTTGGTGGTGAATTTTAGACCACTAAGTGGTGAATTTAAAAAAATGGGATAAAGACCATTTTTCTGATCTGTACCCCATAAACAATATATTACATTAAATCAATGAGCTATTACCAAAACAACTAGGCTCCTTTAATAACCTTTAGAACCGATAGCTAACTTTCAGACCAGCTTCGACGGTGTAGTTATGAGGCTCTTGAAACAACAACTGATAAAGTTTTCCTTCCTTTTCTACTAGGCCAGCAATCTTCCAATTAGAATCACTTATATGCCAATAGGTCAAATAGGGACCGACTGACCAGTTATTATATTGATACATGCAGCCCAATCTAGCCCCATAACCAGAATCCTGCTTATTTTCAATACCGCCAGAATCTTGAGTACCAGAAATTAAATAATCAAATTCTAGCATAGTGATTAATTTAGATTGTTCACTCAAATTTACTTCATGCATAATACCAACTGGCAGATAAAAATAATTACTCTCCCTAGTATATCCACCAGCACCACCCCCTAGAAGATCATTATATAAATACCTATAACCAATTCCAATATAAGGAGCTAAAGTGAAATTATTAAAATCAAAACCTCTGCCAAACAAACCGCGAACATCAATATACCAATTTGGCACATTATCTATTGTCCCGGATCCATCGCTAGCATAATTAGCATTGCCGCTTAAAACACCAATAGCATCCCCCCTCATAAACCAATGACTATCAAGCATCAATGTTCCAATATAGTCCATACCTACATTTAATGACTTAATAGACATAAAGTTATTATATCCATCCTTCAACTCCTGATACTTATATCCTGACAATGTAACGCCAATTTCATTAGATGACTCTAGTCCAGGTGATGTTGCAAAAGATTGCGATATAAAAGAACTCACAACAACAAAAACTATCGAAAATACTTTTAATTTAGACTTCATTTTTATTTTTCTCATATAAAATTCATATACTTACTTCTGCCCACAATCAAAACACTTTATTAAAAATGTTATGCATATTTAAGTATATACTATAATTTCTAAAACAGTTCAACTTCATCGTAAGTTTTATCACCAATATGCAATATAACCGATATAAACAACAAATTAGTTGATCAATTGTGAATATAAAACAATATTAATTTAAAAACCAAAGCTACTATTTTTGTATACAACCAGAGCACGCCACCAATAGCATTTGGCTGTCAGCATAACGATAACTAAAAAAAATAATATCGTATAAATTACGGCAAAAGACAATTAGATTTTTATAATAGTATGAGGTTAGATCTTGAATCATGAATTAGGCTTAACAAAAAACTGTATTAAAAACGTCTTGCATGTTTAAGTATATACTAAAACTTACAAAACATATCAAAACCATTGCAAGCTTTGTCACTCATACGCAAACAGATCTCTACTTATAAATCTGTTGCAATCTGAGTTTTTTGTTGTCATTGCGAGAAGCGCAGCGACGAAGCAATCTTGAATCATTGATCATATGACCTTTAGGCTTTTAACTAGGCGACAGATCTTGATGGTTGTGACCAGGAGGCAAGGGCAGCAGGACGACTATTTAAACATATCAAGCTGCTCAGCGACACTCTATAAAAAACTATACCGCACCCCAAGCGTAAATCTATACTCATTAGTTTTACTATTAGGCTCAGTAAAGGGTTTGGCGTACGAACCAACGTGTTGCGGCGAAGATTTTCCATACATAAATCCAGTATAACTAGCCGCCGCAGTTAAAAAAATCTCATTCTCTAATCTATAATTTATTTCTAAACCAGCCTCGCGGATCGCTTTATTCCCTAGCTTATGATTAACATCCCCAATAAAATTTTCAGCCGCATCATACGCCTTAGATTTGGCATGGCCCCACAGCGTCATTCCCAAATCAGCATAAGGTGATAATACCAGATCATCTCCCAAAGAAATATTTAACCTAACACCGGCAATAGGCTTAAAATTATAATATCTACAATCTGAACTCGTGGTACGACTCCAATAACGAAATCCAAAACCACCATAGGGTATTATTTGAAAATGCTCATAATTAAGAAGCACCACCCCAAGCTTTGCATCAATATTTGCAAAATTGTTAGTGGCCTTAAAACTTAACGGTTCATAAGGACTGACCATCTTATAACCATCATATTTTATTTTACCCGTAACATATTCCCCAGAAAAATCGGTATATAACTTTTCGAAAAACACATTTCTAACATTAGCGGTTATTCCATAAGCAAGACCAACATCTTTAACATTACCCGGCACCTTAGGGTCAAGACCTATATTATCCTCTCTAAAGTTCAAATTCATCAGGGTAAATCCTAAAAAGAAGCTATTATTAACCTGATCAGCGACTCTGGGCTTCTCATAATAAGCAATATAAGCAACAGCAGTTTTCGACAACAAAAAAATAAAAACAGCCGCCACATAAATCATTTTTTTTATGAAAATTAAAGCCATATTTCTTTGCATAAATACTCCTAGCAATCTCTTTGTATAATATATTCAGTTAATTCACTTAAAATGCTGTCTTTAATCTTTAGTTGATGCAAGATTTTTTCAGCTTGCCCACTTAAGCGTCCAATTTTTTCTTTTGCTTTTGACACCCCAACCAAAACTGGATAAGTAACCTTATTCCGCGCACTATCGGTGCCAACATTCTTCCCAAGACGCTTAATATTACCCTCAATATTTAAGATATCATCTTTAATTTGAAAAGCCAGACCTATATATGATCCAAACTTATCCAATAGATTTAATGTTTTTTTGTCATTAACCCCGGCTGCCACAGCCCCTAATTTTATTGCAGCATTAATCAAGGCGCCAGTTTTTAAACTATACATGTGTTCTAAATCTTTTATGTTTGTTTTCTTACCAAACTCATGTAAATCAAGGTACTGCCCGCCAGCCATCCCTATCAAACCAGATGCTTTTGCTAAAATACCACTCATTAATATCTTTTTTTCTGCCGATAATGATTTGGCTTCACTTATAATCTGAAATGCGCATATGGCTAGAGAATCTCCTACTAAAATAGCAGTAGATTCATCAAAAGCGACATGACATGTGGGTTTGCCGCGACGAAGATCATCGTCATCCATCGCAGGAAGATCATCATGCACCAAAGAAAAAGCATGAATCATTTCAATAGCCAAGGCAGGAGCATCTAAAGCCTTAAGATTAGCGCCATAAGCTTTACCAACAGCATAAACCAAAAGGGGTCGAAGCCGCTTGCCACCACCCAAAGCAACATACTGCATAGCTGTGCCCAATCTCTTAGGAGCACCGCGTACGAGCACCAACAAATACTTATCTAATGAATCATTGGTACGCTTACATCGTGTGGACACAAAATTTTCAAACTTAGCATTGCTACCATCTATCTTAATCTTCGTCATCGTCATCGTCATCGTCATCGTCATCGTCATCTTCTTCAACGTCTTCGCCATCATCATCAAGATCTAAATTAAATTCTGACAAACTATCCCCAGTTAAAATTTTTACCTTTTGTTCAGCCAACTTTAGCGCGTGTTGACATTTTTTTGTTAACTCCACCCCTTCCCCGAAAAGTTTTAGTGAATCCTCAAGATTAAGCCCACCCTTTTCAATAAGATCAACTATTGACTCTAATTTCTTCAAGGAGGTTTCAAAGTCAAATTTAGATGTTTTTTTTGTTGCCATAATTCTGCTCATAAGAAGATATATTTTGAAAAGAGTATAACAGACAGCGGCGCAGTAATAAAACAAGTTAAGACTAAAATCTTCCCCAAAATATTATAGTACTTATATCCTGGATCCCGCAGTCGAGCCGCAGGATGACAGGCGCTGAGTTATATGTCGCGTTATTCTTATTTAATAATCTGTGGCGTTACAAATATCAACAGCTCCCGACGCTCCATTCTGCTCTCTTTTTTACTAAAAAATATCTTCAAAATTGGGATTTGCCCTAAAATTGGCACCCTAGTGATATAATTATTCTTGCTCCACTCATAAATCCCACCAAGTACTATAGTTCCATTATTATGCGCCAAAACTTGGGTATGAATTTTACGCGTATCAATCGTTGGCACCCCATTTATAACCAAATGACCAACCTTATCTTGACTAAGCTGCAAAGAGAGCCTTATAGCATCTTTTGAAACAACTTCTGGGGTAACTGTTAAACTTAATACCGCCTTTTTAAACACAACACTAGTATTACCTTCCTTAGTTTTTTCTTGATACGGGATCTCAGCCCCAGCTTCAATATATGCCACTTGGCGATCAGCTGCCAATAATTTTGGCTTAGAAATTACCCTTCCCCTCCCCTCATTTTCAAGAGCAGCTAACCGCAAATCAAGCAACCTATTATTACCTAACTTTGCAATAGCAAAATTAAATTGACCTTGGGGCATTTCACCAGACTCAATCTTTTCCTTACCATTAAACTCCAAACCTAATTCATGGATAAATGCTTCATCAACACTAACTATACGCGCTTCAATTAACACCTGCTTTGCTGGTACATCTATCTGCTTAAGTAACCGCCTAACCTCCTTAATATTATCGCTAGCATCTGCAACCACCAAAGAGTTAGACTTAGAATCATATTCCAATTTACCATGAGCTGACAGCACACCAGCTGGCTTTAACAATTTGGCAACATCAGCAGAAGAAGCATAGCGCAAATTAAAAACCTGTCGCTGTAATAACGTTGATTCATTTTTATTTAACTCATCTGCAGTTACAACCACAATTACATTGTCAGTCTCATGCTTAGTCAATCCTTGCATCTGAAGAACACTATCCAATGCCTCCCTCCAAGAAACAGACTGTAAATCAATAGTAACCTTGCCCTGTATTTTTTCACTAACAACTATGCTTTTATTTGCATGTCTGGCCAGCATCTTTAAAAGATCTCTCGTTTTTATCCCCCCCACATCTATAGAAATCTTTTCCGAAATACCACAATTTGCCACTGAAAATACCAAACAAAATAGATTAAAAACCAATATTAATAAAATCTTTCTTAAATACATTTTTCACCACGAGATATATTGTCTAATTGATTAGCGGTAACAATCTTGCATTTATCAATAGATATAATTTTAGTTTGGTTTAATCCAATTTTATCCCCAACCATGACCTGATACACTCCACCAACTGGATCACCAACAATTCCAACCATTTTTTGATTTTGTTTAATCAATCCTAAAAAATGCAACTCTTGCGTTGCCCACAAATGCAAACTTCCTCTTGCTTTTATCTGACTAAAAATATCCCTATCATCATCACTAATTGAAAAATCGTCTAAAGAAGCAGGAATAAACTCTTTAGAAAAAACAAATTTATTCTTATAAATTGTTAGCACCACTCTTATGTTTAATCCGTCGCTGTCGTTTGTTGTTTTTTTTCGCAAAACCAAATCATCAACAACCACCAAATAAGGCAACCGCAAAACTTGGTTAAGAAATGATAGTAAATTCTTATACATCCCATCAAACTCCAACCTAATAGGATAAACCGTAAACCATTGGGTTTCCTGTGTTGGTAAAGGCTCAAACAAGTAAGGCTCAAGATTAGAATCATGCATCGCTCTTTCCAAAAGAGTTATCATGCTAGCCATGTTTTCTATAAAATTAGATGCTGCCGTATCCTCCACCTGAGATTTTTGTGCTAGAACTTGCTGCATCTTCTCTTTTTTATCTTGAATTAGCTCTTTTATGGCAACCATCTGCTTTTTTGTCATTTCTATTTTTTTTTGCAAATGCCTTATATCCAGCATATAGCCAGCAATCACAATTATGACTCCAACAATTAAACACAACACACTCTGAACAATATATATCCAAAAATCCTTAAAAAGATCAGCAACATTTTTTAAAAAAACAATCATATGCTGGGCCTTTAACCTGAAAGCACGAAGGAATAACCATCCAGCTTACGATTTACTTTTTGGATAACTGGCTCATTACCACACTTACTTTCAATGATTTTAACCATCAACCGCTCAAGATCAGAAATAGACCTGGTTTGGCCGGTTATCTTGATAGCATCATTTTTAATTATGACCTCTGTAAGACTTAAATTACGCATCACCCCTACCTGCATCGCCTTAATAACCTTAACCAGCCTATACCTCTTTTTTTCTAAATTTATTACATCTGCCCCCATCCTCTGCTCCCGTTTTTTTAGCCTGGATCCACTTTGATCCTGTTTTGATAAAACCTCTAACTCTTGTTGTAAATTATTAATTTGTTTTAAAGCTACACTATTTTTTTGTTCCAAACCCATATGCCATAACAACAAAACAACACCAACTATGCCAAAAAAAATAATCTGCGATATTTTTAAATAAGAGTATTTTGTATGGGGCTTTTCTCTGCAACAAGATAATAAATTAATCTCCACCATAACCATCCACCCTCAACGCCAAACCACAACTAACCAACATTAAAGGGGAAATTTGACACAAAGACTCAAAACTAACGCAGCTAGAAAGATCCATCCCTAAAAATGGATTCGCAGCCTCAGCTTGGATATTAAGCTTAGCACCAAGCTCGTCAATCAACCCGGGTAAAAAAGCAAGTTCACCACCTAATATCAACCTCTCTAAAGACCCCAATATACTGGAATAGATTAATTGTAACTTTGAATTAATCTGATCCATAATCCGAGCTACAGAATTTAGATCTATCTCATCTATAAAATCTTCATAAACATAAACTATTTTGTCTTTGCTAAGCACTACTATAAGCATGCGCCCATAATCAATATTAATAACCGCAACCAACCCTTGAACTTGCTTTATTTGATACCGGACAGCGCGCTCTAAAGCATAAACATCAACATCAATAATTTCAGGGACAAGTCCAGCAACCTTTAGCAATTCATCCCATTTTTTTATCTGCTCTTTTTGAACAGCTACCAATTGTAGCTTTGCTGAAATATCAGGATCATCGCCCCTATCAATAATTTGATAATCAAAACCCAGATCATCTTGAGCCTCCCCCTTATCTCCGCCAAGATTGAATCTTAAAAAATCATTGATCTTGTCTGAAGATAAATCAGCGGCAATATCAATCTCTTTAAAAATCACTCTATCGTGGGGAAAAGCTATAGCTGCAGCTTTAGTTTTGGGCAAAGCATGTTTCAGCAATCTCTGTATCCCTGCAATAATCATTTCATCAGATACTAGCGGCTTATCAAATACTTTACTTACACAAGATTCGACCCTGTATCGATCTTTTTGACGAGACAATTCAACCAAGCGGATAAAGTTGCGCCCAATATCAATCCCTAACAAATTGGCCGCTTTATCTTCTCGCCCTAACAATATGTTTTTTATTTCCATTAAAATAAAACCTCATAACATGGGAATAATTCAAAAACCATCATTCTATTTACTGCCCAACCTTACACAATACTGGAAAAACAACTAACGTAGAGTAATTGCCATAAATCCACCCCCTTTAACAACAGATAAAACCTTATCATCTCAGCCTTACCCACAATTAAGACAACAAAATTCATGCTAATTTATTTTTAAAACAAGGGAAAATAGGATAAGCTTTAGCAATATCTTAATCTTGAGCTTTACTAAATGTTTAAATTTATAAGCAAGTTCATAAAAAACAGCTCTCTTAGTCTAATGAGTTTAATCCTTACTGGATTAATTGTCCTCGGCGGTTTCTATTTCTATATGCTCATTCGCCTTCCAGACGTTAGCCAGCTAAAAGACATGAGCATGCAAATACCATTACGAGTCTACTCAAGCGACGGCAAACTAATCGGTGAATTTGGTGAAAAAAAACGGATCCCAATAACTTTAGAGCAAGTACCAAAATCTCTTATTGATGCAATTTTAGACACTGAGGACCAAAGATTTTACGAACACCGCGGGGTTGATTTTTTAGGTCTAGTACGAGCAGCCTTGGCTTTTGTTGAATCAGGAAGAAAATCCCAAGGAGCAAGCACAATCACCATGCAAGTTGCTCGCAATTTTTTCTTAAACCGCCAAAAAACATTTGGCCGCAAACTAAATGAAATTTTGCTCGCATTTAAAATTGATAGCACCTTCAACAAAAAAGAGATCCTTGAACTTTATTTGAATAAGATTTACTTCGGCAGCCGTGCCTATGGTGTCGCTTCTGCAGCACAAGTTTATTATGGTAAGTCTCTAAATGAATTGTCTCTATCTGAAATGGCCATGCTTGCTGGCTTACCTCAAGCACCATCAAGGGACAACCCCATAGCAAATCCTGTTGCTGCACGGGAACGTCGTAATCATGTATTAATACGCATGCTAGAAAATGATCATATCAGTAGCACAGCATATAAAGCTGCCATTGCCGCACCAGTTGTTACCAACTATCATGAATCACAAGTTGAGGTACCAGCACCCTATGCAGCTGAAATAGCTCGAAATATGGCGGTAACACAATATGGTGACTCAGCTTATGAATCTGGGATAAAGATTTACACCACAATTGATTCCCATATACAAAAGATTGCCAATCAAGTATTACATGACGGTATTTTAGCCTACGATCAACGTCATGGTTACCGTGGCCCAGAAGGACATCTCGCCCCAGCTGACAATAATTACTGGAGACGCAAGCTAAAGGATATAACTATAGTTAGCAACCTTCTACCTGCTGCTGTTCAAAATACAAATAGCAACAACATCTCAGCATTATTAGCTAATGGCACCACTATAAATATAGACTCGAGTAACTTTACATGGGCACGACCACAACTTTCTCGCGGCGATATTATTCGTGTTTATAAAACTCAAAATGATCAATGGCGACTTGGTCAATTACCAAAAATAGAGGGAGCACTAGTAGCTCTTGACCCAAAAAATGGGGCTATCCTAGCTTTAAATGGCGGGTTCTCCTACGCAGCAAGCAACTATAATCGTGCCACCCAAGCTGAACGACAAACCGGCTCAGCCTTTAAACCCTTTATTTATTCTGCAGCTTTAGCAAAAGATTTAACCCTTGCAACAATTATTAATGATGCCCCTATAGTATTAGAGGATCCATCAACAAAAACATTATGGAGACCACAAAACGATTCCCAAACCTTCTATGGACCGATACGCTTACGAACAGCATTAACTCTCTCCCGTAATTTAGCATCAATTCGACTTTTACAAAGCATTGGCATCCACTACACTGTAAATTACCTTAAGAATTTTGGCTTTGAAGGATCGCGCGAGGTTCCACCATCACTTTCCTTAGCCTTGGGGTCTGGCTCCACAACACCTCTAAAAATGACAACAGGTTATGCCGTATTTGCTAATGGCGGATATAAAGTAACCCCTTTTATCATTAACTCGCTTGTTGAAACTAATAAAAAAGGAAATAAAATTATTTTCCAGGCAAATCCAACCACTATCCCCGAAATTAATAACCCGGAAACCAATTCACCTCTAGCACCACGCGTCATCTCAGAGCAAGAGGCTTATTTAATCACAGATGCTCTACAAGATGTCATCAAAAATGGCACAGCAAGAAGAGCTAAAATTTTAAACCGTGATGATTTAGCAGGGAAAACTGGCACCACTAACGAGCAAGTAGACGCCTGGTTCACCGGGTTCAATAGCGATCTAGT
>JAHIYS010000170.1 GCA_018814965.1 Gammaproteobacteria bacterium | reverse complement strand
GGTTTTTTTGCAAAACGTAATGTAGTTGAAGTTGAAACTCCTCTATTATTACCAACAACAAATCCGTCCCCTTACCTAGACAGCTTTAGTTGCGATGGTCTATATCTGCAAACATCGCCTGAATTTGCCATGAAGAGATTACTGGCTGAGGGCAGTGATGATATCTATCAAATTTGCAAGGCATTTCGCAAAGAAGAGTCAGGGAAATTGCACAATCCAGAATTTACTATTTTAGAATGGTATCGCATTAGTTTTGATCACCTTGATTTGATGAATGAAGTAGATGAACTTTTAACCTACATCACCAACTCTCCAAAAGCTAAGCGCTATACATATGCCGAGGTATGTGAAAAATTTCTAGAGATTAACCCTCATACCTGCTCTCTAACCCAATTGAAATCAGTTGCAAAAAAACATGATCTACTAGTCTCTGGCCTTGATGATGAACCTGATATATGGTTGCAATTATTATTTACCCACTTAATTGAACCTAATTTATGCGATAAACGCCCTGTTTTTGTTTATGACTTTCCAGAGACACAAGCAATGTTAGCCCGGGTTCGTAATGGTAAAATAAGGCTTGCCTCTCGTTTTGAAGTTTATTATAAGGGGATAGAGCTTGCCAATGGTTTTCATGAATTAAAAGATCCTAAAGAACAGCTACAAAGATTCAATGAGGACCTGCTAAAGCGCAAAAAATTAAATTTGCCTTCCATGCCTATTGATCAAAAACTTTTAGCAGCTCTGCCGAAACTACCAAATTGTTCTGGCGTGGCTTTGGGGATTGATCGACTAATCCTGCTAGCCTCAGATCAAACATCTCTGGATTCAATCTTGTGCTTTCGCGATTAAGATCAACAATCTCACATCTATCTCATTAATAATTTAATTGCCTCACATGTTTTAAAGAGCTAGACGCAGGCTTTAGCTTGCATTATAAATTCGCAGGCTAAAGCCTGCGGCTACCACGATACAAAATCACAAGCTAAAACCTGCAGCTACCAGCCAATTAGAAATACAACAAGGTACGAAGGCAAACTTGACATCAACAAATAACTCTCAAACATTAAATCTAAAATGCACCACATCACCATCCTTCATTACGTAGTCTCTACCTTCAAGGCGTAATTTCCCTGCCGTACGCGCACCACTTTCACCGTTATATTTTATAAAATCATCACAAGAGACCACTTCAGCACAAATAAAGCCCCGTTCAAAATCGCTATGGATCACTCCAGCTGCTTGAGGGGCGGTAGATCCCTTATTAATAGTCCAAGCTCGCACCTCTTTTACCCCTGCAGTAAAATATGTTTGTAATCCCAAAAGGCTATAACCAGCATAAATAACTCTATCCAATCCAGACTCAACCAAACCTAGATCTTCTAAAAATGCCACCTTATCTTCCTCATCAAGCTCAGCAATTTCTGCCTCAATCGTAGCACAAATCACAACTACACCTGCATTTTCCTTTTGCGCAAGATCTTTAACCAGATCTACATAGGGATTATTCTGCATCCCTTTTTCATCAACATTTGCGACATAAAGCACTGGCTTTGCCGTTAATAAATGAAGATGTTGTAAAACTTTAGAATTAATATCAACACCACACGAACGGACTAAGATCCCTTTATCTAAAGATTCTTTAATTTTTTCTAAAACAATTAAGTCAGCTACCGCTTCTTTATCACCACTTTTTATACCCTTAGCATTTTTGCTAATCGCTTTTTCTACTGTTTCTAAATCCGCTAACATTAACTCAGTATTAATAACCTCGATATCAGACTTAGGATCCACTCCCCCTGCAACATGAACTACATTTTCATCACTAAAACATCTTACAACATGTGCTATCGCCTGGGTTTCGCGAATATTAGCCAAAAATTTATTACCCAAACCCTCCCCATCAGCAGCACCTTTTACAATACCAGCGATATCAACAAACTCCACCACCGCTGGCAAAACTCTTTCTGGATTTACAACCACAGCAAGTTTTTTTAAGCGAACATCAGGTATAGGAACCACACCCACATTAGGCTCAATAGTACAAAATGGATAATTTGCCGCAGCCACTTGTGCTTTGGTCAACGCATTAAAAACCGTAGATTTACCGACGTTGGGTAGTCCAACAATTCCGCATTTAAAACCCATATATTCTTATCTCGTCAAAGGGATCAAGTCCTGAATTCAGGACTTGATCCCAGATTTTTACATTGGCAATTGCAATTTTGGATCGAGCTTTATCAGCTCTTCTTTAAAAATATTTTGGATCCGATCTAAATCTTCTGCAGTATCACCCTCAAAACGTAGAGTCAAATATGGACTGGTATTTGAAGCTCTAATTAAACCAAAACCATTGTCGTAATCAACACGTAATCCATCAATAGTAGTAATAGTGCCACCAGGAAATTTAGCATCTTGAATCAACTTTTCTATAAATTTAAATTTCTGATCCTCTGGAATTGAAAGTTTTATCTCAGGTGTGTTAACACTATTTGGTAACTGGGCAAAAATCTCACTGCAACTCTTTTCTCCTTGAGCCAGCAACTCTAAAAACCTAGCAGCCACATAAACCCCATCGTCAAAACCAAACCACCTCTCTTTCATAAAGACATGGCCACTAAACTCACCAGCGAGCAAAGCTCCAAGCTCTCTCATCTTATATTTGATTAATGAATGCCCTGTCTTATACATCACCGGAACACCACCATGCTTGGTAATTTGCTCAGCTAGATGCTTAGTGCCTTTCACATCAAATATAACTGGACTTCCTGGATGTCTGCTTAAAAAATCTATAGCTAATAATATTAATAAACGATCTGCGGCAATTATTTCCCCTTTTTCAGTAATAATTCCAACACGGTCAGCATCACCATCAAATGCCAATCCAACATCAGCTTTATTCTCTTTAACCGACACTATTAGATCTTTTAAATTTTCTGGCACCAAAGGATCCGGCTGATGATTAGGAAAATTTCCATCGACCTCACAATAAAGCTCAATAACCTCACATCCCAGCGCACGGAATAACCCAGGAGCAACTTTACCTCCAACGCCATTACCACAATCAATCACTATTTTTAATGGTCGAGATAATTTAACATCATCCGTAATTCTCTTTAGATAATCATCTATAATCTCAACCTCATCAACCTTACCAGCACCAAATTTGAAATCCTGATCAATTATCCGTTGATATAGTTTTTGAATATCATCGCCGTATAAAGTTTCACCACCAATAACCATTTTAATCCCATTATAATTTGGCGGGTTATGACTACCACTTAACATAGCTCCAGACTGAGACTCCATAATAGCAGCTGCATAATACAAAATCGGCGTAGTTACTTCATCAACATTAACAACATTACAACCACTAGCTAAAATCCCCTCAATTAAGGCTGGCAATAATCTTGGTCCAGATATCCTGCCATCACGCCCCGCGGCGATAACCTTTTGACCTCGAGCCAATGTCTCACTACCTAGAGCAAGACCAATGGTATAAATATTATCATCGGTAAAAGTCTCATCAACAATTCCGCGAATATCATATGCCCGAAAAATTTCCCGAGGTATTTCTTTAACAATATTATAAGTTGTCATAATTAAGTTCTCCCTGTATGCCCAAAACCACCAGCACCACGTTTGGATGCTTCAAATTCTGGCACAATCTCAAAGTTAGCCTGAAGTACCGGCACAATAATTAATTGCGCTATCCTCTCTCCAGGAGAAATAGTAAATTCTTCACTGCCTCTATTCCAACATGAAACCATAATTTGACCTTGATAATCTGAGTCAATCAAGCCCACTAAATTACCAAGAACAATACCATGTTTATGTCCAATACCAGATCGCGGTAAAATCATAGCAGCATAACTAACATCATTTATATGAATAGCGATCCCAGAAGGGATTAACTCTACCATTTTAGGCTTAAGGATTAAATCCTTATCAATACAAGCCCGCAAATCTAAACCAGCAGACCCAAATGTAGCATACCCTGGCAGCGGATATTCATTACCAATACGCTTATCTAATATTTTTAATTGCACATTGATCATAATTTAACCCTTTGTAATATCGAACTATTTTGCATATTTACACTTGAGCGTGAATTATACGGTATTGCCACCACCTTTGGCTAGAATAAACTATATAATTATATCTATATACGAATGGCCAATGAAGGAACATCCACATAGAAAACTGCTAACATACGAGATTAAAAATCTATCTGATGCGGAGCTACTTGCAATTTTTATCCATAGCGGAATAAAAGGCACAACCTCGGTTGACCTGGCCTATAGCCTACTTAAACAATTTGGCGGCATACGCAATCTATTTGATGCAAGCAAAGAACAGATCTGCAGCTTAAATGGAATTGGCAAAAAAAAACATTATAAATTACAAGCAGCCCTTGAAATTTCACGGCGCTATTTAGAAGAGCAACTTGCTAATACCAATATTATATCTAATGCTGAAGCAGCCCACATTTATCTATCGGCAAAATTACGTAGCTGTAAAAGAGAGATCTTTGGGTGTCTGTTTTTGAATAACCAAAATCGAGTGATCCATTATGAAGAGATCTTCTTTGGCACCATAAATAGCATCGCTATTTACCCCCGTGAAGTAGCAAAGATCGCCTTACAATATAATGCTTCTTCGGTAATTTTTGCTCATAATCACCCTACAGGCACGCCAATTCCAAGCCCCCAAGACAAACACCTAACTACAGCCCTTACTAAAATCTTGCGCCCTTTAGATATCAAAGTACTAGACCATATAATTATCGGCTGTAATAGTTATGTTTCTTTATTTGATAAACGAAATATTCAGATTAAATAATTCTAAACATAAACATCTTTTTGCCCAGAAGCTAATCTTGCTAATAATTTTTCGGATAAATTTCTAGTCTCATCTGACATTAACTCCAACTTGCTTTGGATGAGCTTGTGCCCAACTATTTTAGTCGCTTCTGACGCCGTATTATTTAAATATTCCGCAAAAGTAGCGATGGCATTAGGAGCACATATTTGCTTAATATTGCCATGTTTAGCTAAACCCATGAAATCTTCACCTGTCCTCCCAAGACGGTAACAAGCAGTACAAAAACTAGGTATATATCCTAAACTTGCTACATCACGAACCACATCATCCAAAGAACGATGATCGCCTAAAGAAAACTGACTATCATCAGTTAACCCAGCATCACTATATCCACCAGGATTAGTACGACTACCAGCGGAAATTTGCGAAACCCCTAAAGCTAAAGTTTGTTGCCTCATCTGCAAACTCTCACGAGTAGACATAATAATACCAGTATATGGAATAGCTAAACGCAAAATAGCAACTATTTTACAAAAATCTATATCACTAACTGGAGCAAGCGGGTGGCTTGCAATATGTGATCCTAAAGCAGGCTCCAACCTGGGAACACTGATAGTATGCGGCCCTACTCCATATTTATTTTGCAAATAATTAGAATGTTCTAATAAAGCTAAAACCTCAAAACGCCAGTCATATAAACCAAAAAGCGCGCCTATACCAACATCATCAATACCTGACGGTATTGCCCTATCAAAAACACTTAAACGCCAATCATAATCAGCTTTTTTACCTGACACATGAACCTGGCTGTAAGTATCGCGATGATAGGTTTCCTGAAATAACTGATAGGTGCCGATAGCAGCATCTTTGAGACGTTTAAAATCATCAGTGTCTAGTGGCGCTAAATTTACATTAACCCTTCTGATCTCACCATGCTGATTTGCCACTTCATAAACCGCCTTGATTGCATCGAGAATATATTGAAAGTCATCCTGGGGATAGGTCTCCCCTGACACCAATAAAAGTCTCTTATGACCTTGATTAACTAATGACTCAACTTCAGATTTTATCTCTGATAAAGACAAAACCCTCCGCTTTAAATCTCTATTGCTAACACGAAAAGCGCAATATAAACACTCATTACTACACAAATTGGAAACATAAAGCGGTGCAAAAATCACCACACGCCTACCATAGATCTCCTCTTTAACCCTATTAGCAGCTGCAAAAATCTCTTTAAGTAATTCTGGGCTTTTTGTAGTGGTTAATTGCGCAACCTCCTGTAAATTCAGCCCCTTAAACTCAAGCGCTTTAGCTAAAATTTCACGGATCTGGCTTGGGTTTTCAGTAGCAGAATCAACAAGAGATGATTGAATTTTATTTGCGTTAATAATAGATAGTGTAGACATATTTTATCACCTCGTAATAACTCTTGCTAAAAAAAACTACCTAGATCAAGCAGAAAAGACCCTCTTCGCACCGCCAAATAATAAGTTAGCCAGACGATTGGATCCCATAAATCAAGAAAAATATCATATTCAAACGCTGTAACATCTCTAAAATACTCGCTGAAGTAAAGGCTACCGTACGCTCATCACGATTAAACTTATAGCTTTGATCAAACCCTAAAATTTCAGAAAGATTTTGTAACACCGATATCCTTACCCCAGTATCATAAAACTTCATCTCTAAAGAAAATGGAGCAATAACTTCAAAAACCTGAAACTTATTCAATTGTAATTGGTTCACAGCTTCAGCTGCTTTTTGTTCTAGCAATTTTCGCGCTTGCTCTAAAGAGAGTGACATCGCACATCCACGGCCGTAACTTTTCTTAACCTCTGCGCCAATAATATAACCCAACTGCTCTTTTGCTTCTCTAATAGTATGATCATCTCCACTAATAAATGCCACTGGAACATTATAGTGACTGGCATAAAGAGCAAATATTCCCGTTTCATTTAATAATTTCCCATTTACCTTAACATGATGAATTAAAGAGTGCATGGTATGCCCTAAAACCGCTTCAATGTTCTGACCACCAGCATGATAACCAACTAAAAATACTCCCTTAAAATCTTGATCTAAACTAGTAAACATGTTTTGTATCGCAGCCCACCCTTGGACTAAACGAGCTCTTGGATGTAAGCGCTCTAAATCAAGATTAACTGCATCAGCGCCATGGGCATCCCGCACCACTATTTCGGCCTCAGGATCTACCTCAAGAATCCCTTGGATAACAGCATTAACATCGCTTGTCATATAACGACAACCTAACTGATAGTGCTTACCATTTTCCTTAGAAAAACTTTTATCAATCACTCCCGTGATCCCCTCAATATCTGCAGATATCAAATATTTATTCATAGCTTATGATCTCGTTAATTATTAATTGTAATTTCCGCTGATTATTATATTCATTAATTCCCAAACGATAAACCACTTTCGCTTTAGAATAATGATTATTGGGCCAAATATTAACATCAATGTTAAAACAAATCGCTTCCACCTCTTGCTTAGTCTCTAAATGGCGTAAAATCAATTTCAAATGCTTGGAACCAACCAACACTTGCTTAGCAAAAGCAAACTCACCAAAAAATAATGGCTCCGCAAATCCCGACCCCCAAGGGCCAGCAGCATGCAATAATTCAGCAGTCTCAAGATTAAAATATTCAGCTGGCAATTCGCCATCAGTTTCAACAATACCACCTAAATCTTCTAACGTCAGATACCGCCCAACCTCATCGGCAAAAGCTTGAGAAAAAGCTGGATAGTTTTCAATTGCTAAACTTAAACCAGCTGCCATCGCATGACCGCCAAATCTAGTAATCAACCCAGGATTTTTAGCAGCAATATTACTTAACACATCCCTTATATGCACATTACCAACCGAACGCGCCGAACCTTTAATTTCGTTTTCATTAGATGCAGCAAAAGCAATAACAGGCCGGTGTAGCCGGTCTTTTAAGCGTCCAGCTAAAATCCCCAATACCCCTTGATGCCAAGATTCCTCAAAAACACACAAACCTGGTGGCAAATTTTGCTCGAGCTGTAAATTATCCACTAAACGCAGCGCTTGATGTTGCATATCTTTTTCAATTCCACGCCGCTCATCATTTAATGAATTCAGCTCTCTAGCAATAGTTCGTGCTCGCACTGGATCATCAGTTAATAAACACTCGACCCCTAAAGACATATCATCCAAACGCCCCGCCGCATTAAGACGAGGAGCAATAACAAAACCCAAATCATATACTGATGCTTTGGTATAATTACGCTTAGAAACTAAAAACAAGGCTTCAATACCAACCCGACCTTTGCCGCTTCTAATCCGATTCATCCCCTGCATTACCAAAATACGATTATTATGATCTAATGTTACTGCGTCAGCAAAAGTACCTAACGCCACTAAATCTAAAAACTGCGCCATATTGGGTTCTGAAATATTATTATCAAGAAACCAACCAATATCACGCAAATGAGCACGTAATGCCAACATCAAATAGAAAACCACGCCAACACCAGCAAGAGATTTACCCGAAAACTCATCACCCTTTTGATTAGGATTAATAATTGCTTCAGCTTCTGGCAGATCATCTCCTGGCAGATGATGATCTGTAATTAAAACTTTAATCCCATTTTCATTAGCGGCACGAACCCCATCAATACTCGCAATTCCATTATCAACGGTAACAATCAAATCAGGCTTTCTTTCTGCACCTACGGCCACAATTTCAGGGGTTAAACCATAACCATACTCAAATCGATTAGGGATCAAATAAGAAATATTTTTTAACCCAAGGCTTTTCAGTGCCAAAATTGCCAAAGCAGTACTAGTAGCACCATCAGCATCAAAATCGCCAACAATTAAAACATTTTGCTGTGCTTTGAGCGCCGTAGTTAAAACCTCAACCGCACGATTAATATCTTTTAGTGAATCATATGGTAAAAGATTTTTCAGCTCATGTTCTAATTCCTTGATAGCAACAATCCCACGTGCAGCATAAATACGGTGCAATAATGGGTGCTGATGCAAAGATGTAATACCATCAGGAACACTACGAATTGTTATTTTTTTCATGAGTTAAGACCATACAAAAATTTACTGTATAATACCACTATCTAGGCTCTTCACATAATCTTAACCACCCAAACACCAGGGCAATTGCATTTGTTTTTCACATAATTTAGATAACCAGAGCAACAGACCAAACAAACGTCGCCCCTCTTGCCATATTTGTTTTCGGGACGTTGTAAATACCTCCTTTGTAAACTCGCATTC
>JAHIYS010000003.1 GCA_018814965.1 Gammaproteobacteria bacterium | reverse complement strand
GATCCCATCAACCACACCAAGCCTAAATTCAATTTCAAGACCATCAAGCCAAAACCAAAGACGATGGCCTGGAATATTACTACAGCGATGCTTTCATAAAATAAATTGTGGAAGCCTCTCATCACAGCGAAGAAGCTAGCGGTGAAGGAATCTAGATTCATCGAAATTATCGCTAGATAAACAAGACTCTTGGTAATTTGCGGATAACCCAGTACGTTTATTAATATTATCACGATTATCGAGGAAAGAACGGCAAGAACGGATTTGATGCCAAGCGCTCCCCCCAGCAATTCTTTGACTTTGTTTTTATCCTCTTTGTAGCGGGCGATTTCACGCGTCAAAACATTGGCTAAGCCGATGTCAATAAAAATCGCGAATATTGTGGTAAAAGAAATAGCAAAATAGTATTTTCCTAAGTCTTCTGGACCTAAAGCTCTGGCAATTATAATAAAATAAGTGAAAGATATCACTTTTTGGAGCACCAAGGCCAGAGTAAAATATGATGTGTTTTTAGCTACATTAGTAATTTTATTCATGGTATAATTATAACATAAAGCCTACGAATTACGAATCAGTACGAATATACGAATATTAAATTTTTCATATGGTGTTATTATTGTTTTTAAAACTCACCGCCTTGTTGGTTTGCATTATTACATTATTCTTTTTGTTTTTCTGGCTTTGGTCAGTTATCACCTTATTCAGAACTAGAGTGCCATTTGCCAAAACTCCTAAAAAGAATATTGAGATCATTCTTCAACGATTAAATTTGCCTAAAGATTCAGTTTTTTATGATTTAGGGTGCGGCGACGGCCGAGCGTTGTTTGTGGGTGAGAAATATGGATTAAGGCCAATCGGCTACGAGCTTTCGCTCTATCCATATTTGAAGTGCAAGATTAAAAAATTTTTCAAGGGAAGCAACATTGTCGTAAGGCGAAAAGATTTTTTTAAAGAGGATTTAAGCGAGGCAAAAGTTGTTTATATTTTTTTAGTGGGCGGAGTTTTAGGTAAATTAAGCAAAAAACTTTCCAAAGAATTAAAGCCAGGCACAATAGTAGTTTCTTATGGTTTTGGACTCCCTGGTTGGCAAGGCGTCGATATTCTGAATACTTCCCCTAGCAAAATTTACATTTATAATGTTAGTCTGTAAAAATATATTTAATATTAGCAAAATAGTCGGGTTATTGATTTTATTATATTTTTATGTTAATATAGTTTCATCGCGTAACTTGATCAAGTGTAGCGCGATTTTTATTTAAACTCTATGAAAAAAGATATTCATCCAAAATATCACAAAGATGCAAAAGTGATTTGCGTCTGCGGCAATACTTTTACTACTGGTTCAACCTTGGCTGAGATAAAAACTGAGCTTTGTTCAGCTTGCCATCCTTTTTACACAGGCAAGCAAAAATTAGTTGATACAGCTAGGCGAGTTGAGAAGTTCCAAGCTAAAGTTGAAGCGCAGAAAGAAGTTTCGAAAACTAGAAAAGGAAAAACTGTAAAGCGGGCGGCAAAGGCTAAAAAAGTCAAGAAAACAAAAATTGAAGAAAAGTCTGTCGTGAAGAAAGCTGACAAAAAATAACGGTTTTAAAACAGTTATTCTTTTTTGTATGCTATAATTAGTAGTATACTGGAAGGGATAACTGTTTTGTTTTGGGAGTTTATTATTTAAAATATGTACGAAGATATCAAGAAAAAATTTAGCGAACTTGAAGAAGAGCTCAGCAAAACTGAGATGATTGCCAACAAAGCCAAGCTAAAACAAGTTTCAAAGGAGCATGCGGAACTCAAAGAATTAATTGAGATGATTTTGGAATTGGAAAAAATTGAGAAAAGAATCAAGGATAACCAAGAAATTCTGGAGCAAAGCGAAGGAACGGAATTGGCCGATATGGCCCGAGATGAAATTGATGAATTGGAAAAAAACCGGTCGGATTTAAAAATTAGGATTAACGAAGAGCTTAGCCCGGCAGATCCCAACGATAAAAAAAATTCAATTATGGAAATACGCGCTGGAACCGGCGGAGACGAATCCGCGCTTTTTGCGGCTAACCTTTTTCGCATGTATTCCCGTTTTTCCGAAAGAATGGGCTGGAAGGTGAATATTCTTAGCTCCAACCGTATCGGCATAGGTGGATTCAAGGAAATCATTTTTTCGGTTG
>JAHIYS010000169.1 GCA_018814965.1 Gammaproteobacteria bacterium | reverse complement strand
CAATTGTATCGCATAAAATTTCAACCTTGAACTACCCCCACTGAGTATTCTTTATATAATTTCATAAAAAACCCAGCTACTAATTACTGTAAAATAACTAACACAAAGAGGTTAAAAAAGACCTCGCTAGACTGGTAAGTCTCCAGCCACTCCTGCTACATCTCCAAGCTCAGAGGCATCTGGAGTCATTGGGGGCGCACTCGGAGTCGGCATTCCTCCACCGCCACCAGGACCAGGCATATCAGGCATTCCTCCACCACCACCGCCACCTGGCATTTCAGGCATTGCACTATCAGCAGCCCCTTCAGCTGATGAAATTATTGAACCACCGCCACCAGCACCGGCAATATTACCTTTGTATCCCATTGCTCCACCTTTTAGCGATCCACCAAAATCTTTCGCCGCACCCGATCCAGCTTCTGCAGCTTGAGTTACACCACCCTTAATTCCTTCTAATTGCTCCTTCTCAAGACCAGTAGCTGGCGCTGAAATGTTAGCCGCTTTCATTACTTCGCTATAAAGTAAATATATTGTCGAAAAACACATATTCACAACAGCTATGGTAATAAATGTGTATACCACCAATATTCCAACAATCTTAAATAGAATCCCTGGGGCATCGATTATCTGTCCAGCAAGAGCCGTTATCGTTGCTGCATTTATCTCATCTGGATATTGCATAACAATAGTAAAGATTTTACTAAACCCTAGATTCAAAAGATCGATCCCAATATATGAAAGCACCATCCCAGCAATTAACCCGATGATCATTAATGTAGGACGGAAAAATACACCCACAACCTGCAATACAAATTGTTCCGCTTCTTTAGCTAACAAAGGATTTTCACCAGTTCCTGCAGAGGAGGTTCCCCACAACATTAAAAAACATATGATTGGCGCAGCTGCCATCAAAACCAGCACTGAGATCAACCAACTTATTCCTCCAAAAATAAAGAGAATCAATGGGATTAATGGCACATATATAGCAAATACGGCTCCACTAACAAACATCGGCCCCATAATTGCCAATCCTACAGGAAAGCTCATAAAAACTAGAGTTTGAGCTAAACTCAGCAAGCTATTATACAGGGTGACCAAAGATCCAATAGCTCCCTCAATACCTAAAGAAACACCCATAAACGACCCACCAGCAAAACCAAACTCTACTCCAGTCAATCCAAGCGAAGAACTAGTTATGGCGGAATTAATAATTACAGAAAATGTAGTTATTTGAGCTATATAACTAATTGCAGCATTCATCATTGCATCACCAACATTCTGCAACCTTATTATTGGATCTAAGTTTGCCGCCATTTGCATATTAACGCCCCAAGCTAGCAATACATTAACAACATCTCCAGCTAAAAACATAAGTGGAATAGGAGCTAATATTGCTATTCCTCCCGGAGGAAATGCTACTAAAGTAGTAGCACCAGTTACTATAACCGGCACGATCACATGGAACCCAAGCACCTGTGACAATGCATTAGCAAGGGAGGTAAGTCCACTCATAACTTGTCCTGTCATAACATTCCAACCTACGTCATTAGATAACGCAGGAGTCATGACTTGGCCATGTAGCTTAGCATAAGGATAAGAATAATTTATCCAAGCAAGGATGTTATTTAGAGTATCCCTATAACTTTCATCTATTGTAGCAATTGGATTCTTTTGATTTTTATCAACAACTGTAGCTTGCCCAAACAAAGTCAAATAGGTTGAGCCACCAGTGTATCTACTAACATCGGTACCAAATTTTGCATTTAATCCTGATAAACGATAGCTATCATATTCTTTCTTTATTTCATCTTGAATAGTCGATAACACCCGATAATAATTGCCAGCAGCGATCCATCCACTCTCTTTTGCTTTCTCAAATTTCGCTTGTTTATCTAACGCAAGAGCATCCCCAGCACCACTTTGTTGGAAAGACAATGCTACTTGATATACTGCCGCGGCACTTAAAACCTCATCCCCACCTAAAGGCCAAGAAACCGCAGGGAAAATACCAAAATCCTTATTTGCTCTAGAATCTTCATTTAATTTTGTTAACTGATCAATTGTTCCCTTATCTTTTAAATATTGATCATGATCACCATCTTTATCAACCACTTTATATACAACATAATTATCTGGATTTAGCTCTCTTTTTCCCTCATCATTTAATTTAATCTTACTAATAAGCTGTTTTGCAGTAGGATTAAGAACTATTATCATGTTCTGTAATCCTTGTAACTTCGCTGATTCATATTTTTTAGATCTATCAGCACTACCTGTATCTGCAGCATAACTAATTGTGCCGCATAGACCGCTTAGATTTAGGGGAATATCTGAAGATTTTATGTTCAACCCATAGTCCTTAAGCGGATT
>JAHIYS010000168.1 GCA_018814965.1 Gammaproteobacteria bacterium | reverse complement strand
CCCTTTGATGACCAATGATATTTTGAGCCAGCGGTGCCTTTGAGTTGAGATGTTACAATCAGAACTTTTTTGCTGTCATTAAAAGCTGCTTTTTTATAGACTGGTGAAAGCTTGTATCTAGAAAATCCAGTAAATCACCAGAAGTAGTGATGCAGAAAATCTTAGGCTTTAGGGAACCCATAAATAATTTACTAGTGCTAGATTGCCACGCTTACTTCGTAAGCTCGCAATGACACTTTTGTTGATATAGCGAGGCTGGTTAAATCTTGTTCTTTTGCCGTCATTGCGAGAAGCGTAACGACGAAGCAATCTTTGTATGCTGTTTGGTGCCGTAGATTTTAGTTTGCAAGGTCTGGTTAGATTTTGACCGATATTGCTAAAATCATTCAATCGGTTGCTAGCGTGTTTTTTGGCTTATTTCTGTACATTATCCCTTGAAACCTTGATTATTACTTGCTTTGCTTTGGGTTGTTATTTTTTATGAAATATATTTCTATTTTACTGCTGATTTCTGCTAGAATGCATTCATCAAAAAATCAATGAGGAGTTAAAATAATGACTCGCTATATCTTTGTTACCGGCGGAGTTGTTTCATCACTTGGCAAAGGGGTTACATCTGCATCTTTGGGTGCTTTACTTGAGGGTTATGGGTTTAAAGTTACGTTAATTAAACTTGATCCATACATTAACATTGATCCCGGCACCATGAGTCCGTTTCAACATGGTGAAGTGTTTGTAACTGAAGATGGAGCAGAGACCGATTTAGATCTTGGGTATTATGAGCGTTTTGTAAATACCAAGATGACAAAGGGTAATAATTTGACTTCTGGGAGAATCTATGCGGAAGTTATTCGTAAAGAGCGTCGCGGAGATTATTTAGGAGCCACGGTACAGGTTATCCCTCATATAACTGATGAAATTAAGTTGCGAATCAAAGAGGGGGCTGCTGGTAGTGATGTTGCATTAGTTGAGATTGGTGGCACTGTAGGTGATATCGAGTCACTGCCATTTTTAGAAGCTATTCGTCAAATGCGTATTGAATTGGGTGCGCTTAATACTTTATTTGTTCATTTAACTTTAGTGCCGTTTATTCCCTCTGCAGGTGAGATTAAAACCAAGCCAACTCAACACTCGGTAAAAGAGATGCGTTCTATTGGTATTCAGCCTGATATGCTTTTTTGTCGATCACTAAATAAAATTAGCGATCTTGATCGAGAAAAAATCGCTTTGTTTACTAACGTTGAAAAGCGAGCAGTAGTTTCTTTGCCAGATATTGACAACATATACAAAATTCCTTTATTGATGCGTGATCAGGGGATAGGGGAGTATGTTGCTGAAAAGTTAGCGTTACCTATATCAACAGTTGATTTATCTGTATGGGATAATGTGATCGCTTTAGCAACAAAAGCTACTCATGAGGTTACAATTGCTATGGTTGGCAAATATGTTGATTTGCATGATGCATATAAATCGGTTAATGAAGCATTAAAACACGCTGGATTACATGCTGGGGCTAAGGTTAATATTAAGTATATTGATGCTGAAGACTTAGAGAATCAAGGTCTTGGGATTCTAGCAAAATTAGATGGAATTTTAATTCCGGGTGGTTTTGGCAAGCGTGGTAGTGAAGGGATGATTATAGCTACTCAATATGCTCGTGAAAATAATATACCTTATTTTGGTATTTGTTTAGGGATGCAAATTGCAGTGATTGAGTTTGCGCGTAATGTGCTCAAAATGGTTGATGCTAATAGTACGGAGTTTAATCAAAATACCAAGCATCCAGTGATCGCGTTGGTTAGTGAGTGGTTGGATTCTGCAGGTAATCTTGAAAAGCGAGAGGGTGAATTCGAGCTTGGTGGTACGATGCGTTTGGGCAACTATCCTTGCCACGTTGTGCCTGGGACATTAGCATATAAAATTTATAATGAAGAAGTTGTTGTTGAACGTTATCGTCATCGTTATGAAGTTAATGGTAAATTGATGCCGGCTTTGGAAGCAGAGGGATTGGCAGTTTCAGGGCGTTCTAGCGATGATAATTTAGTTGAAATGGTTGAGATGTCTGATCATCCATGGTTTTTAGGATGTCAGTTCCATCCTGAATTTACTTCCAATCCTCGTAATGGGCATCCAATTTTCATTAGTTTTATTAAAGCTGCTATTATTAGGCAGGAAAAATAAGCATATTTGAGGTGATGTTATGAAGCTTTGTGGTTTTGAAATTGGGAATGACAAACCGTTTTTTTTAATTGCTGGACCATGCGTAATTGAAAGTGAAAAAATTGCGATTGAATCAGCAATTAAATTAAAAGAACTTACATCTAAGTTAAAAATAAATTTTATTTATAAAACCTCTTTCGAAAAGGGCAATCGTACTTCGGTGGATGGTTATTCTGGTCCAGGATTTGCAGAGGGACTTAGAATTTTAAGGAAGATTAAAGAAGAGGTCCAAGTTCCAATTCTAACTGATGTCCATGAATATACTCCATATGATGAAGTGGCTGCGATTGTTGATGTATTACAAACCCCATCATATTTATGTCGCCAAACTAGTTTTATTAAAAAAGTTATGGAACAAAACAAACCAGTTAATATGAAAAAAGGACAATTTTTGTCTCCATGGGAGATGAAAAATGTAGTAGAGAAAGCGCGTTCTGCTGGCAATAATCAGATCATGGTTTGTGAGAGGGGAGTTACGTTTGGTTATAATAATTTAGTGGTTGATATGCGTTCTCTCGAGATTATGAAAGAAACTAATTGTCCGGTAATTTTTGATGCTGGACATTCAGTACAAATGCCAGGTATTACCGGTTGTTCCACTGGTGGCAAGCGTGAATTTATTCCTGTACTAGCGCGTGCAGCGGTTGCGGTTGGAATTGCTGGTTTATTTTGCGAAACTCACCCTGATCCAGACAAAGCGCTTTGTGATGGTCCTAACATGATACCTCTTGATGAGGTTGAATCTTTGCTTATAAAGTTGCAACAAATTGACCGCGTGGTTAAGAATCCTCATGCTTAATGGGGTGTATGGCCAATTCTAGCCAAGAGGTTGAAGAATAAGCATAAAAGTACTTGCTATGTGATGAATTCTGATCTATTTTGACCGCGATTGAGGATGCTTTATGAAAGACTGTTTTTTTAATTAATATAGTAAATGGGGGTATTTATGACCGTAACAATTTCTGATATTCGAGGGCGTGAAGTTTTAGATTCACGAGGTAATCCTACAGTTGAAGCTGATGTTATTTTGTCTTCAGGTGTGGTTGGGCGCGCTACTGTGCCATCTGGAGCATCTACTGGTTCACGTGAGGCATTGGAATTACGTGATGGTGACTCTAAGCGTTATTTAGGCAAAGGGGTATTAAAAGCAGTTGGTCATGTTAATAAAGAGATCCGTGAAGCTTTAATTGGAGCTGATCCAAAACAACAGGCCAAAATTGATGAGATCATGATTAAACTTGATGGCACAGAAAGTAAAAGTAACTTTGGAGCAAATGCAATATTAGCTGTCTCTATGGCTGTTGCTCGTGCCGCTGCTGCCGAAGCAGGTTTGCCACTTTATCGTTACCTTGGTGGTGAAGGCCCATTTTATCTTCCAGTACCTATGATGAATGTTATAAATGGTGGTGCTCATGCTGATAATAATGTAGATGTTCAAGAGTTTATGATTCTTCCTGTTGGTGCACCTAATATTGCAGAGGCAGTGCGTTATGGTGCTGAAGTGTTCCATAATTTAAAGAAAGTTTTAAAAGCTAAAGGCTTGGCAGTTTCAGTTGGTGATGAGGGCGGTTTTGCTCCTAACTTACGATCCAATGAAGAGGCTTTAGAATCAATTTGTCAGGCAATTGAAAATGCTGGTTTTAAACTAGGAACTGATATTTGTTTAGGTTTAGATGTTGCGGCCTCAGAGCTTTATGAGAATGGGGTTTACAACATAAAATCTGAAAATAGAACATGCACATCTGAAGAATTTGTTGATTACTTGGCAAATTGGGTCAATAAATATCCAGCATTAATTAGTATTGAGGATGGATTAGCTGAGGGTGATTGGGCTGGTTGGAAGTTGATGACTGATAAGCTAGGGGATAAAATTCAGATCGTTGGTGATGACTTGTTTGTTACTAACACTAAAATTTTCCAAAAAGGTATTGATACCGGAGTTTGTAATTCGATTTTAATTAAACTCAATCAAATTGGTACTATTACTGAAACCTTAGAAGCAATTAAAATGGCTAAGAATGCTGGTTACACCGCGGTAATTTCCCATCGTTCAGGGGAAACCGAAGATACTATTATTGCTGATTTAGTTGTTGCTGAGTCTACTGGTCAAATTAAGACTGGTTCACTTTGCAGAACTGATCGCGTAGCAAAATACAATCAGTTGATTAGAATTGCCGAAGAGTTGGGGCCAAAAGGTAGTTATATTGGCAAAAAAGCTTTTCCAAGAAGTTTTAAATAAGTAAGCGTTTATTAGCAAGCGATCCAGGGGAAATATAAATCCCCTGGTATTGTATATTAAACAAAAAATCATTTTATAATGACAAGAAGTCTCCCTATGAAGCCATTGCTGATAGTGCTTGTTGCCGCTGTTTTGATTCTACAATACCGTCTATGGTTCGCTGATGATGGTTTAGTCCGTGTTTTTCGTTTAAAAACTGAGATCCAAGCCCAAGAAGAAAAAAATGAGGAGATTGAAAAACACAATCTTTCTTTGATCGATGAGATTGATTCTTTAAAAAAGGGTGGTGGTGCTATTGAAAGTCGAGCTCGTAGAGATCTTGGTATGGTCAAAAAGGGCGAGGTGTTTTATCAGGTGGTGAAATAATGCGTGCGATATTTAGAGTTTATTTGTCGATCCTTAGTAAATTTATTGTGATGTTGTTGGTTTAAGATGTTAGGGAGGGTGGGTTTATGTTGCCTAGCAGAAAAAAGATAAAGCAGGAGAGTCAGTTAGCCATTTTGGAAGGGATACAGCTATATTTACAGCATTTTACGAACGATAGAGACCAAGAATATCTTTTGTCTCTAAAAGACTCTTTAGGTTATTGTGCTGGGATTGCTACTTTATGGGCATATTCGAAATGGTTAACCACCATGCCAAATAGGCCCAACATGTCGCGAGATGATTATTCGTGGTTTTTACGTACGGTGGACTTGATCGTTGATCTAAATAAAGTGAATGTTTTAGCCGCAAATGATAGGCAAGATATTGAGAGATTTATTGAACTAATAGAGTTTTTTCAGAATCCCCAAAAGGTACTGCCGGTAAATCAAGTTGCTTTATCCGATCTTATATCTGATACCGCAAATGGGATCCCTAAACAGGAATACTCTATTGCAGCAATATTTGACTCGGCGCAACTTACAAAATTATTAAACACTAAAAATCTTATTCAAGAACATAAATTAATTATTATTTTGTCGCATAATCACGCAACTGCATTATTTAAAGAAAAATCTAAATATTATTATTTTGATCCTAATAGTGAAGTCGGCGAGACCGTTCATGGCTCAATTGAAAGCTTGGTTCGCGATATTTGGGCTGCAAATGCTGAGCGAAGTTCATTGGCTAATGATAATATTTTAGAGGCAAATTATGCAGGGATGGCTGCCGTTGGTGATGGTCGGTTATGTCCCCTGTGTTTTAAGATCTATTCATTTGCTAGAACTTCAAAGCTCTATCCACCTACGGCCGATGCTTTACGAGACTCTGGGGTTGCATTAGATGTAAAAATAGATTATGCAAATAAAATTTCTGGGATTCACTTGGCAGCTAAATTAGGTAGTTTAGAATCCATGGAGTATTTTATTGGTAATAATGTTTCTGTGGATATGCGTGATCTATATGGCTCTACTGCCTTGATTTATGCGGCTACCAGTGGTTACGAGAAGGGTGTAAGATTGCTTTTGGATCGAGGAGCAGATCCTAACTGTCGAGAAGAAAGCAGTGATTGGAATGCGCTTTTATATGCAGTTCATGGCAATCATTTGTCAGTTGTAAGTGTTCTTGTAGAAAGAATAAATGATATTAACTATGCTGGATATGATGGGCGTAACTCTTTGATGATAGCTGCTAGATCAAATTATCGAGAAGTTGCTGCAAAATTAATAGAATATAAGGCCAATCTAGATTTTGTGGGGCAACATGGTTTTACCCCGATGATGCTTGCAGCTAAATTTAATTCTTTTGATGTAATAAAACTTCTTTTGGCGCATGGTGCTAAGATTGGTCCTGTAAGTGCAGGTGCTTGGACACCACTTATGTATGCAGCCCAAGCTGGTCATTTAGAGGTTGTGCAAGAGCTATTAAAATATAAAGCAAGTGTTGATGAGGTTTATGATTATGGGTGGAGTGCACCTTTTGCCGCCATTTATTACAATCACTTGGATATTTTTAAGTCTTTGATGGAGTATGGTGTTAATGTTAATTTCCCTGGTCCTAGTGGAACAACTTTATTAATGTGTGCGGTTTTTTGTGGGGATCTAAATACTATTAACTTTCTTCTTGAAAATGGCGCTAGAGTTAATGATAGAGATGGTCAAGGTAATACTGCGCTTACTCTTGCCGTCCAAAAAAATGATGCTAAAATTGTCGGGATATTGTTAGAAAAAGGGGATAAAGTCGTTTGGAATGACAAAAATGAGGTTGTGCACAACGCATATAAATTAGCATTGGAAGTTGCTAATCCTAATATTGTTGCGCTCCTTTTTGAAAGGATTAGGAGTGATATGAGTGAATGTTTAAATGATGATGAAAACATAAGACAGTCAGAAAAAGATTCATTAGAAGGTTTTAATGCAGATTCTGATGAAGGGAAAGAGCAAAGAAGTTTTCAAAAGCCATAACTTTTAAAGTATGGCAGTGTTTCGGCGATGATTTAAATAGCTAGGATTGGTTTATGAAAACAATGATTCCGACAAAACTAGTTGGCCCAATTAAAATTATTAGTGATGGTATTACTTCTGATATAAAAGCTCCTCTTGCAACTTTTGAGTCTCCTCTTTGGTATTCAGTGAATCGTGGTGCCCGCGTAACGAGAAAAGCTGGAGGAATTAAAGCGGTTATGGTGCAAGAATGCATGACCCGTTCGATTTTGCTTGAAGCTGATGATGCTGGTTATGCGGTTATGGTTGTAAATGACTAAGAAAAATACCGGGTTGAGTTAGAGGAACTAACTACTAAAAGTAGTAGATTCGCTAAGCTAAAAGATTTTCATACCCAGATAGTGGCCAATTTGATTTATATTCGTTTTGCCTTTACTACTGGTGGCGCTGCAGGTCACAATATGGCAACTAAGGCAGCTGAAATGATACAACAGTGGTTGCTAAACAAATATTCAAAATTAAAATATCTCTCTATTTCTGGTAATTATTGCGTTGATAAGAAAAATTCCGCTGTTAATGGGATCCTAGGTCGAGGTAAGTATGTTATTGCTGAGGTTTTGATCCCTTGTGATTTATGTGAAGATCAACTCCATACCACACCTGAGAAAATAGTTGATCTAAATATCAAAAAGAATCTCATTGGTTCAATCATTTCTGGCGGAGTAAGAACTGCTAATGCTCATTTTGCTAATATGCTTTTAGCATTTTATTTAGCTATGGGGCAAGATGGCGCTAATATTGTTGAGGGTTCCCAGGGCTTTACTTATGCTGAGGTACGTAAGGATGGATTATATTTTTCTGTGACATTGCCCAATATTATTGTGGGGGCAATTGGTAGTGGCAAAGATCTAGATTTTGTTCGCGAAAACTTGAGTGCTTTAGGTTGTTTGAAAGTAGATGATTATGATTTTAATTCTCGTTTTCTTGCTTTTATCAGCGCGGCGGTAGTTTTGTGTGGGGAGTTATCTTTGTTGGCGGCGCAAACAAATCCTGGTGAGCTTATGCAAAGTCATATTGCGATCGAAAGGAAAAAGCAGTGATTGGTGGGTATAAGTTATTAATTAAAATAAATGGGGGAGTACGATGTATTTAAAGACAGCAAGAATTTTTATTTTGATATTTTTTGTACTGCCTTCAAGCTGCTTTGCGGCGTCAAAGATTTTGATCCCTTCCAGGATTGTAAATGCTTATTTGGGTTTATATATGCCTACTGAGAAAAATCTAATTAGAAAAGATCTTAGAAATATTTCTGATCTTTGTTTCTCGCAAGCTAAAAGGGGGCAAAAAAAATCAATCTATGTAGCAACAGCTGGTGGCCCAGGCGCTAGTAAAACTACGATCCTAGAATCTTATTTACATGATCATCCTGGGTTTGTGTATGTGGATCCAGATCAGCGGGCTTTAAAGTTTATGATCAACACCTATTTACAAGACCTTACTAATTATCAAATGACTAAGGGGTCTTGTCATAGTGTTATTAGAGGTGCTTATGTTAAATGGCGTGCTGCTTCTAATTATATATCCAATAAGATATTAAATGATGCTTTTTCAAACAGGTTGGCTATTGCCCACGGCACTACATCAACTAGTATCCATATGGAATCTTTTTATAAAAAACTTCATGATAATGGATATAAGATTATTTTGCTTTTATGTGCTTCCCCAGCAAAAAATCGTCTAAAAGCGATTGTGAATCGAGAAACGAAACAATGTTTTGTGCAAGCTACAAAAGCTGATACCAAGCAAAAGGGGAAGATGTTTTATGAGAATTTCCCGGTCTATTTTAAATTTGCAGATGAGATTCAATTTTTCTGGATAGATGATTTTAATGAGGGATGGGTTAAGGTTGGTAGTTATACCCGTAAAAAAGGTCTTAAGAAAAATCATAGTGACTTTGCAAAGTTTGAAGATTCGTATGAGGTTTTTCGGATAAACTACCCGCATAAAAAATTACCTGGCTTTCCAGATTTGGTGTTAGGGGAAAAATAAATGTGTTGAAGTGAGGGATTTATATGAAAATTGTTAGCGCATGTTTAGCAGGTATAAAATGTAATTACCTGGGGGAAGCTAGGCCTTGCGCCAAAGTGATTGATTTGGTTTGTAAGGGTAAAGCGATACCGGTTTGTCCTGAACAATTAGGTGGGATGACAACTCCCCGAGAGGCCTCAGAGCAAAGGGGTGATCGGATCTTTACCTCTAGCGGCAAAGATGTTACAGATAATTTTGAATTTGGAGCTAAAGAGGGGTTAAAAATTGCTGAGTTAATTGGTTGCAAAGATGCTATTTTAAAAGCTCGTTCTCCATCATGTGGATCTCGTAAAATATCTGGCGATACGTTCACCACAGGTGAAGGGGTATTTGCAAAACTTCTTAAAAGAAATGGGATCAATGTTGTATCAGAAGAGGAACTTTTATAGGAGGTGTATATGGCAAAAATTTTATTAATGGCAGCTTCTTTGCGTCAGGATTCTTGTAATAAAAAATTGATTAATCTGGTTGCAAAATTAGGTATTGAGCAAAAAATTGAGATTGAGCAGCTTGATTTCGCTGATTTTATAGCGCCGCTTTATAGTGGCGATATTGAAGAAAAGAATGGATTGCCTGAAATGGTTCAGACATTTATTGCAAAATTAAAAGATGCGGATGGTTTGGTTATAGCTTCACCTGAATATAACTTTTCTACCCCAGGGACATTAAAAAATCTTCTTGATTGGGTTTCGCGTGCGAGACCGATGCCTTGGGTCAAATACCCGGTCATGCTTTGTTCTGCCTCCCCAGCTTTGGCTGGTGGTAGTAGGGGTCTTTTGCATACAGTGGCAACTTTGCAGTGTGCATGTAATGCCTATATTTACCCACCGATGTTTTCATTGGGCAATGCTTATGAGGCTTTTACGAGTGATGGTTCGTTGCAAGACAAAGAGTTAGAGAAAAGATTAGGAAAGAATATTTTAGGGTTTGTCGATTTTGTGAAAAAGCTTCGGTAGCTGTGATGAAGCTGTTAAAGTTTGAATAAAATTGTCATTTACCAAACAGCATAAAAGATTGCTTCGTCGCTACGCTTCTCGCAATGACGGCAAAAACTTAGATTTAATCAGCCTGCCATATCAACAAAAGTGTCATTAAGAGCTTACAAAGTAAGCGTGGCAATATTACCCTGTAAACATTAAAGGTCTTCCACCAATTAAATGTAGATGCAAGTGATAAACAATCTGACCACCATCTTGGTTACAGTTAATTATAATCCGATAACCTGTTTGATCAATATTCAATTCTTTGGCTAGTTTTTGAGCAACTAAAGTCATCTCTTCAATCAATCCGGCATCATCTTTAGCAAGATCATTCATTGTAGCGATATGTTTGCGGGGTATGATTAATTTATGTTGAGGTGCTTTGGGATAGATATCGTCAAAAGCGATTATTTTCTTATCCTGATAGATGATATTTGCAGGTGCTTGGCCATTTGCTATTTTACAGAATATACAGTCCATAATTACCCCCGATCAATTTTTATATGTATATATAATAGGCATATTTTGGGTAGATGACAAAATTTTTGCTGTTTTGGCAAAATCGGCGCCAGAGTTAGCATTGAGCCCATTTATCTTAAAATAGTTTGTTGTAACTCTACTTTGTGGACTCATAGGTAACGCAATTATTTAGTTTGATTATAGTATGTTAAATTTTTAGTAATATATTTTAGCGTGAATGGAGCAATTAAATTGTATAATTTAAGCAGCATAGTTGGTTTAAGGAAATACCATTTTGGGCCAGTTTTCGTTATATACTGCTTCCAGGCTTCAGTTTTAATATGGCTAAAAGTTCTTGAAACACAATGATGTATGTTGTTGTAACTGTTGTTGTAAATATCTTATTTTTTGATTGTTAAAAAGTAGACTTTTTATGTCAATGGTATTAAACTCGCCCGGTTGTTTGTGGAGATACGGTGTGCATTAGTTTTGGATAGGTGACGAGCTTTATTCACTTTAATATTTTGCCACTAGTATCAGCTTTTATGTCTCGCCAATTACTAACTTAAATAATTTATAATTAGAGAATTTTATGGCAAAAATAATAGAGAAAAAGAAATTAAATGAGACTGTTTGGAGTTATCTTTTTGATGCTCCACAGATCGCTAAAAAAAGAAAAGCTGGACAGTTTATAATTTTGCGAGTGACCCAAGATGGGGAACGCATCCCTTTAACAATTGCTAATGCCAACCCAGAAAAAGGTTGGATAGAGATAATTTTCCAAGTGGTAGGATTATCTACAAAAATGTTAGCTGAGTTAAATGTTGGGGATGAGGTGGTAGATTTAGTCGGTCCTCTTGGGAAGGCAACTCATATAGAAAACTTTGGCAAATGTATTTGTATTGGTGGTGGGGTTGGTGTAGCCCCATTATATCCGATTGTTGAATCTTTAAATGCTGCGGGAAATAATATTACAACTATTATTGGAGCACGTAATCAATCGCTCTTGATTTTAGAAAAAGAGATTGCAGCTTTAAGCGATCGTTCATTTGTTGCTACGGATGATGGTTCATACGGTCAGAAGGGGTTTGTTTCTGATGTATTAAAGCAATTATTAAATGATGGTGAACACTTTGATTATGCCGTGGTAATAGGGCCGCCAATGATGATGAAAGCAACTTCAGCGATTGCTTTAGATGCTGGAATTACTACTTTCGTATCTCTTAATCCAGTAATGATTGATGGTACAGGTATGTGTGGTGGATGTAGAGTGAATATTGATGGTAAAGCATATTTTGCTTGTGTCGATGGCCCAGAATTTAATGCTAAAGGGATTGATTGGGATGTTTTAAATAATCGATTAGCTAATTATGGTCGTAAAAGCGAGCCGAGCACATCAAAACATGCTTGTAAGCTAGAAGAAAAACTGCAAACTATAGGTGAATAATTATGGCAAAAACTAAACATGTACCAGTAAGAGAGCTTTCTCCTGATACAAGAATAAAAAATTTTGAAGAGGTTGTTTCAGGGTATTCTGAAGCTGAGGCAGTAGAAGAAGCCAAAAGATGTTTGCAATGCAAACATCGTCCTTGTGTTAGTGGCTGCCCGATTAGGATAGATATCCCAGGATTTGTGAAATTAATTGCTGAAGGTAAGTTTATTGAAGCGGGACTAAAAATTAAAGAATGCCATTTGTTTCCATCAGTTTGTGGCAGAGTATGTCCTCAAGAATTACAATGCGAAGTCAAATGTGTGTTAGCAAAAGCTGGGGAACCTATTGCTATCGGGACTTTGGAAAGGTTTGCTGGTGATTACCTTAATAAGATGAAGCATCATCAACCTTTAGAATTAAAACAAAAGACTGGAAAGAAAGTTGCTATTATCGGAAGTGGCCCAGCTGGTATTACCGTGGCTAGCGAATTAATTTCTAAAGGCTTTGAAGTTACAATGTTTGAAGCTTTGCATAAGCTTGGTGGTGTGTTGGCTTATGGTATTCCGGATTTTCGTTTACCAAAAGAGGTGTTACAAGAAGAATTAGATCAGCTTGAGAAATACGGAGTCAAAATTGAAAAAAACTTCGTGGTTGGTAAAACTGCAACCATAGACGAACTGATGCAAGAAGAGAAATTCGATGCGGTATTTGTAGGATCAGGTGCTGGTTTGCCTACCTTTATGGAGATCCCTGGTGAGTATGCTACAGGGGTTTATTCTGCCAATGAATACTTAACTCGGGTGAACTTAATGCGTGCCCATATAGCTGGGGCCAAAAACGAGATCATGTATGGAGATGCTGTTGTTGTCGTTGGTGGCGGTAATATTGCAATGGATGCGGCGCGTACTGCAGTTAGACTCGGTGCTAAAAAAACAATATTAGTTTATCGTAGAAGTGAAGCAGAAATGCCAGCAAGAATAGAGGAGATTAGGCATG
>JAHIYS010000167.1 GCA_018814965.1 Gammaproteobacteria bacterium | reverse complement strand
TTTTCTCAATCCCTTCGCCAACTTCGAAGCGAGCAAAACCTAAAATACTAGCATTAGACTGTTTCAATAAATCCTCAACAGTAATATCAGGGTTTTTAACAAAGGCTTGTTTAACTAAAACTGATTCACTAATAAACTTCTGAATACGCCCATCCACAATCTTCTCTAAAATCTGCTGTGGTTTGTTCGTATCCTGTAATTGTGATAAATAAATCTCTCTTTCTTTTTCAATTAATGCTGCTGGTAGTTCTTCTGGCAATACTGCTAAAGGCTTAAAGGCTGTAATGTGCATAGCAATATCCCTAGCTAAATCTGCATTTGCTACCGACACTCCAACCAATACCCCTATACGTCCATTATGAATATAACTATTTATTATAGCGTCACCAGCCACCGTCATCATATCAATACGACGTATATTGATATTTTCACCAATTGTAGCAACTAAAGCATCTCGTGCATCTAAAACAGTTTTCCCATCTTCCAAAACCATTTCATGCAATTTATCGATACTGGTAATTTGATTAGTCAAACCATAAGACGCAACAGTATTAGCAAACTCTAAAAAGGAACTATCACGAGCAGCAAAATCAGTTTCACAATTAACTTCAAGCATTATGGCTTTTTTATTATCGTCGCTCATTTTAACGACAACAACTCCTTCGGCCGCAATACGACCGCCTTTTTTAGCTGCTTTAGCCTGGCCAGATTTGCGCATAATAGTAATCGCTGCTTCAAGATTGCCATTTGCCTCCTCTAATGCCTTTTTACACTCCATCATGCCTGCGCCAGTATGGTCTCGTAACTCTTTAACTAATGATGCGGTAATTATCATAATTTTAACCCTTTTATTCTTTTGTTTTATCTATTTTTTTAACCTCAGCTTCCACTTCAGATTTAACATCTTTAACTGGTTTTTCACTCTCTTTTACCTTAATAACAGTAACTTTTTTATGTCCAGCGGTTGCGGTTTTGGTTTTAGGAGCATGCGATACAGCTAGTTTAGATGGTTTAGCTGCACCATCGACACTAGAAACTTCAGTTTTTTCTGGGGCTTTTTTCTTAAAAACCTTTTTATTAGGAGCTAAAGTTTTTTTGCTGCCTTTCTTGTCTTTATTCTCTTTTTCGGCAATTATTTCTTCAGCAATAATACTGCTACGAGCATCTATGATGGCATCAACTACGCCTTTCAAATATAATTTAATCGCACGTAAGGCATCATCATTTCCTGGTATTACATAATCAATACCATCAGGAGAATTATTAGTATCGACTATACCTACAATCGGTATTTTTAACTTTGAAGCCTCACTAACAGCGATATCTTCATGCCCAACATCAATAACGAAAAGAGCATCTGGTAAACCACCCATATCACGAACACCACCTAAGCTTTTTTCAAGCTTGTCGATATCACGCATGATAGAAAGAGCTTCTTTTTTGCTTATACGACTAAAAGTTGGACCATCACGCAACTCTTCTAACTCTTTTAAACGCTTTAGTGATTGTCGAATGGTCTTGTAATTAGTTAGCATTCCTCCCAACCAACGAAAATCGACATAAGGCATTCCACAACGCTTAGCTTCATCGCGTAGCACACTGCGTGCTTGTTGTTTTGTTCCTACGAATAAAATCTTGCCCTTCTTAGCTGCCACACTACTTAAAAAGTTGACTGCTTCTTTATATAGAGGAAGAGTTTTTTCAAGGTCTATAATATGGATTTTGCTGTTAGCACCGAAAATATATGGTGCCATTTTTGGATTCCAATAACGGGCTTGATGACCGAAATGCACGCCAGCTTCTAACATCTGACGTATAGTAAGATTGTTCATTTTTTCTCCTTTAGGGTTATTCCTCCACATATCCCACGACCAGACCGATATATTAATTTTCGGCACCCAAGTCATGTGACGATATATGTGAGTATTTTTATTGCTTAAAATCGCAAATCTTTATACCATATTAATAACTATCTAGCAATCATATGGAAATTTGCTTCATTCTATTGAATATACTAATATTCTGTAGATTCAATTTGACCAAGATATATGAATATAACTATAAAATCTACTCCCGAAATAGAAAAAATGAGGATCGCATGTCGTTTGGCAGCCGAAGTGCTTGAAATGATAGAGCCTTATGTTGAATCTGGCGTCACTACCATAGAATTAAACCGGGTTTGTCACGATTATATCACTAAGGTCCAACATGCCATCCCTGCCCCCCTAAATTACAGAGGTTTTCCAAAATCGATCTGTACCTCTATTAACCAGGTTGTATGTCACGGAATTCCTGGTAAACAAAAATTAAAAGATGGGGATATTCTAAATATCGATATTACTGTTATAAAAGATGGCTACTTTGGCGACACCAGCAAGATGTTTATCGTCGGCAAGGCCACAAGTGTAGCTAGGCGCTTAGTTAAAGTTGCCCAAGAATGTTTATATTTAGGGATTAAAGAAGTAAAACCGGGTGCTTATTTAGGAAATATAGGAGCTGTGATTCAAAAACATGCTGAGTCTCATAAATTCTCTGTGGTAAGAGAATATTGCGGGCATGGGATCGGTACCGTTTTTCATGAAGCACCTCAAGTTCTTCATTACGGTGAAGCTAATACTGGTGATATATTACTACCAGGAATGATTTTCACTATTGAGCCTATGATAAATGTTGGCACCTACCGCACTATTCTTTTAGATGACGATTGGACTGCAATTACCGCTGACAATAAACTATCAGCCCAGTGGGAACATACCGTGCTTGTAACTGAAAACGGGCATGAGATTCTCACCAAACGCAAAGATGAGAGTATAGAAATAATTTAATTTGCTGTCATTGCGAGGAGCAAGCATAGCTTGCGACGCGGCAATCTATCTTCGACAACTTAGAGAACAAGCTATTTTTAACTTCCGGTCATTCAGTATTGTCAAGGCCTGACTCCTTATATCCCGCTTACGCAGACACTTTCTTCTGTAGTTCCTCCCCCAATAACAGCCACTTTATATTGAGTTTTCTCAGACATTGTGATTGGTATATCTTCCAAATTGTTATATGTGAAAAGGAATTTTAAAAAATCAGACTCAACATCTTCTTTGGTAAATAAATATATTTTCTGAACTGTCGGACAGAGCCTTAAAACATCTGTTGCTAACAAACAGGACTTCCTTATTAGTTCATTAGGCTGGTATTTTTTGTCTAGTTTTAAAATGATCCTATTCAAGCTATTCATGGCTATTCCTTCATAGCCAAAGTTAATTGCATCTAGCAATTCATTTTTTGATATTGCTACTGGCGGGTAAAATCTGATATTAAACCTGTCCGGCAACTGTTTATAAGATTCTACAAAGTTATCTTTTTTCAGATCCTCTAGCAATTTCTTTGTTTTAGCTGTTATAGGTGATAAGCCACTTTTAATCTTGGAATGTGTGCCCCTCCCAACCATTAATGAGGCCCCATCCGCAAAGTCAAAATATTGATCCATTATATATTCTAAGGCATTTTGTTGTGCTTGTTTTACGCTAAATCCATGAAGATCTAATATTTTTTCAATGGGAGGTTGTATAAAAGCTATAATACATTTTTCGTCGGGTAAGTGAATCGCTCTTAGTACTGGAGTTTTGTTAGTAGGCAAAAAAATGTTAAAGGCTTTGTGAACTAATATGTTGTACTCTTCTTTGGTTAGGTTTGGGAATTGTGCTACCAATACTCTCTCCCTCCCCATATCATCTTTTGAAAACTCTCTAGAACGCAAAAGTTCTGCTAAAGCTTCTTCGGCATTTTTTGACTCAAGTACGACACTTTTTATAGGCACTTGATAATCTGTGTCCGACTGTTTCTTCTTGTGTTTAAAATATTCCATCATCTTTGCTTTGCTCTCAAATCTCGAAAGCAAAGTATGTACAATCTCTAGCAATATCTGTTGGTGGTTTTCTAAATCCTTAGGGATTTTTAAAAACTGCATTTCTGGATCGGCCAGGATATCTTTTAGAGTTTTCCGATACGCAACCCCTATTTGTTCAAGAAGATAATCACCAATATTATCAAGGCTATTATTATTTTTTATTTTTAAGGGAACATCAGCACCATTAGCAATAAGTAATTTTGCAATATCCAGATCTTTATTAGTAATACAATGCGATGTGTAACCTTCATTATCTTGTTTAAAAGTAGTTAGGGCATCTTGTCCTTTTTTATTTTTTAAGGGAACATCAGCGCCATTAGCAATAAGTAATTTTGTAATATCTAGATCGTTAGTAAACATAAGCGCCGTATACCCTTCGTTATCTTGTAGATTAATATCTGCTTTATGTTCAATAAGCGATGTTGCAGTATCGATGTTATTGAACATTACGCTCCACATGAGAGGAGTTTTACCGTTTTTATCTCGAAGATTAATATTAGCTCCATGCTTGATAAGAGATCCAGCACTTTTGACATGATTTTGTTTTATAGAATATATAAGAGGGGTTTCTCCATTTCTTAGCTCATCGAAATTAAGGATGTTGTGTTTTTTGATAAGTTCACCCAACACTTGAGGGTCGTCATTTGCCTGATCAATTGCTTCCCAAATGGAAGGATGCTTCTTTTTTTTGTCCTCCCCTTTGTTGACATCGATTATAAATTTTTCTAGTGGTTTGGTGGTATTGGTTTTTGTAGATTTCCGTTTCCCCTTGCCTTTTTTGTT
>JAHIYS010000166.1 GCA_018814965.1 Gammaproteobacteria bacterium | reverse complement strand
GCGTGATGAAGCTAAGTGGGCAGAAAAGGAAAAGGAAAAAGAGAAAAGTAGTTGGTTTTCTAAAAAGAAGGGAAATAAATCAGCGAAGGAAATAGAGAGTGGTTCAGAAGAGAAGGATCTTAAGATAAAAGAAAAAAGTGTTACTGATAAATTAAAGGAATACGAGGAAGATGTAAAAGAAAATCCAAATGATTCTGTTTCTCATAGTAATTTAGGCGTTGCCTATGCTAAGGCAGGAAGAACTGATAATGCTATTGAAGAGTTTAAAAAATCTATTTTGCTTGATCCAACATCTGCCGCCGCTTATAACAATTTAGGTAATTTATATAGAATTAAGAAAGAATACAGGCCTGCTATTACTTGCTTGAGACGGGCAGTAGAGCTTGTTCCTGATCATCCGTATGCTTATACAACTTTAGGTTTGTGTTATGAGATGCAGGAGATGTTTGCTGAAGCAAGGGATGCTTATAGAAATGCTATAAAATATGCTCCAAATTCTGAGTGGACAAGTACGGCGAGGGATAGGCTTAGCGCTTTAGAAGCTTAGTCGTTAGTATTTAGTCGCTAGTCGTTAGTAAATCTACTAAATACTAACGACTAATGCCTAACGACTAATTTCGACCAAAGGGAGAAATTCATGTTTCAACCAAAAATGAAAATAGGCGAGATCCTTTTAAAAGAGGGATTGATAACCCAAAAACAATTAGAAATGGCTCTGGAAGCTCAGAAACAGCCGGGAAATGATCTTCCTCTTGGAGAGCTTTTGGTTGAAATGGGTTTTCTTACTGAAGAGACTTTGGTTGAGTTTTTGGGTAAACAATTTAACCTTCCTTATATTAATAAAAACAAAGAATTGTTAATTCCGGAAAAAGATGTGGTTTTTGAAAATATAATTTCTAAGGAGATTATTGAACAAAAAAGAATATTGCCATTGTCTAAAAAGATGAATCTTTTGAAAGTTGCAATGAATGATCCTATGAATTTAATGCTTTTGGATAATTTAAAGTTAATGACCGGGTATGAAATAGCGCCTGTAATAGTTGGTAAGACTTTGCTGACAGAAGCTATTAATGATTTTTTGCAAAAAAGAAAAGTTTCTGATCAGATAAAAAAAGAAGAAAAGACTGAAGAGACAACTAATCTTGATAAGATTATGGCTGAAGCGGCAGAAGGCCAGGTTGTTAGGGTGGTTAATCTTATTATTATGCAGGCTGTAGCTGATGGGGTGAGCGATATTCATCTGGAACCGACAGACGCAGGACTTCAGTTAAGATATAGATTAGATGGAGAACTGACTTTTGTTTCTCCTCCTCCTCCTAATTTATATAATGCTATTGTTTCTCGTATTAAAATTCTTTCAGGATTAGATATTTCAGAAAAAAGACTGCCGCAGGATGGTTCCATAACTATGAAGGTTGAGGGTAGAAGTATAGATATGAGAGTTTCAACCATTCCGACTATATATGGTGAAAAGGTTTGTATAAGAATTCTTGATAAAGGAAGAATTCCTTTAGATATTAATAATATTGGTATTGATGATCATTCTCTTGCTGATTTTAAGGCTGCGCTTGCAAAACCTTATGGTTTGATGCTTGTTACCGGCCCTACCGGAAGCGGTAAAACTACAACTCTTTATGCATGTTTAAACTATATTAATGATCCTTCTAAAAATATCAATACAATTGAAGATCCTGTTGAGTATAAGCTGGCCGGAATTAATCAGATTCATGTTAAGCCCGAGATTGGCCTTGATTTTGCTGCTGGATTAAGATCATTTTTAAGACAGGATCCTGATGTGATAATGGTTGGAGAAATTAGAGATTTGGAAACTGCAGAAATGTGTGTGAGAGCCGCTCTTACAGGGCATTTTGTTTTGAGTACTCTTCATACTAACAGCGCGGCGCAATCTTTGGACCGGCTTATAAATATTGGGGTAGAACCAATACTTATTATATCTTCAATGATTTTAATTGTTGCTCAGAGATTGGTTAGAAAGTTGTGTCCTGATTGTAAGGAACAATATACTCCTTCTGCTGAAGTATTAGAGCAATATGGTTTAAAAAATACAGATGTTATTTATCGCGTTAAGGGTTGTGATAAATGTAAAAATATTGGGTATAAGGGCAGGCTGCCGATTCATGAGACTTTGCTTATAGATGATGATATTAGAGATCTTATTGCTAAGAGAAGTCCTTCAAATGAGATTGAGAAAG
>JAHIYS010000165.1 GCA_018814965.1 Gammaproteobacteria bacterium | reverse complement strand
TCCCAGATTTCGTGCTCTCGACGAGTTTTTGGTGTTTTTATTATAGACATAATCAGATGTCCTTAATATTGTTTATAAACTTAGTACTCTATAAATCTAGCACTCTTTTTAAATCACCTACTGACTTCTTCCACTTAGCTTTATCCATTTTCTTAATATTATGTAATTTCCACTTTAGTGCTGGGAAGTTTTCAACATTGGCTATATCAATAAGCTCCCAATCTGGATTGGCACATTTTATAGACAATAAAAACTTGCGCTCATTTTCTGTTAAAGAACCATGGATAATCTGTCCTAGCTTTGTTCTTACATCGATAAGTTCTTCATAAGTTACTTCTGGGTTAGTCATGCCCAAAAACTCTGCTTCATAAATAGGCTTAATATTTAACTGATTTCCACCAAGAAGCTCATTAATTGGTCTAGAACCGCTAGCAAGATATATTATGAATATTTTACGAATCTCTGGAGTAAAACCTTCATTTTCAAGTAATAGCTTAACATCAAATAAATCTCTAGGATGTTGACGATCCAGGGCCGCGCAAATCTTACCAGCATATAATTCCGCAAATGCTTGTGTATTTGCTTTAGTAAATTGTAAAAAATCATCTTGTGCCTTTTTGCATAGATCTCTAGACTCACAATCCAAAATACTCTCGCGCAAAACCACATTTGCTTCTACCTTTATATTTACAAAATCCCTATACACTACAAATTTCGATAGGTAGTTAGTTCCCTTATCGTATGTTTTTTGTATTTTGCTTCCTTTTAAGTTTTGTTCAATACTCCCAGCCAGTTCTTGTAATGAGATGGTTAGATTTTGCAAGAATATATCTCTTGGTTCTTTTGGCAAATACACCAAATCTATATCAACTGATAATCTAGGCATATCTCTGATAAAGAAATTGATTGCTGTTCCACCCTTTAACGCAAAACAATCTTTTTTAAATATTTCTGGCAGGACTTGTAAAATAAGCTCTACTTGTTTTTTGTACCGATTATTAGGCATTTTATCCGTTTCCTTGTATATCTATTTTGGGTATTGAAAGCTTATATTTAGAATCATATACACCGCCGCCCTCGCCTATCATCCTTTTACCGCTCCCAAGATCTATTTTTTTTAAATCTAACGATGGTAGCCAGGGATGGTTGTTCTTTTCGGCCATATATAGAAATAATCGCTTTACCTTTATTGAATTACAATTTTCTAATAATATTTGCACCATATCAGGCCGTAGATTCGTCAACCCTTCCATTAAAAGAAACGCTTCTTCGAATGTTTGCTTTTTTGGGACAAGGTATAAAAGTTCTAGAATTGCTCTTTCTGGATTTGCCAGAAATATTTTTATCCCATCAAATTCCCGCTCTATAAGACCAAGAGGTGGTTGATCGTTATTAAACAAGGAGGTTCTACAAACCTTAAATGTGTTTTCTTTAAATACCTTTTCGCTTATCCATTTTGGCAACTTAGTTTTTGGCCGCATAAAAAGATATATCTCTTTTACGCCTTGAACAGGTATAAAGTGAGCTCTCCCCAGTAATTGTAGCGACGTTTTTCCGCCGACATGTACTGGTAGATTTAATTGGTACTGAACAGCTGATATACCGCCAATCCAAGAAACCTCATCATCTATTTTTTTATAAGCTTTTTCTCCAACTCTTTCTAGCCATTTCGATTGGGTATATTTCCAAGCGTCTTTGTAAGAAATATCGAGCGTAGTCAGCCAAGGCAATGTTAATATCATGCCTGATTTGCTGTATTTAAAAAGCTGGTTTATTTTACTCATATATTATCCCTTTATGGGAGATATTTTACTCTATTTATAAACTACTTCAAGTTCAATTTCTTGATTACCTTCGTTTTACACTCTCATCTTGTAAATTTATGTGGATGTTAACTACCATATAGCTCAATATCACAAAACCTCTTTTGATTTTCAAATGTAACGCTCAACAATACCCCTATGATACACCTTTTATAGGACAATACAAACAATAGTACTATTTGTATCATTGTATAATGTCTTATTGAAACCGAAAATAACCATATTCGGAATTTAGCTTCTTTCTAGTTTTTGCATACTATGAGGCATATCCCTGCCATAGTGCAAAACGGGGCTGTGAGTTAACAACAGCAATTATTAAATTAGTTCACTTTAGAACTATACTGAAAATGGGATGTTGACACTCCTAGCATTGATGAAATGGATTATACTGATGGCAGCGGCAAAAAAGGAGGGTTTCAAAATAAACTAAAAATCTACGGAAAACAAAACAAAGCCAGCCCGAAATGCAGAACCACGCTCTCTTCTGCTATAATTGGATAAAGGGCAACTGTGTTTTGCGAAGTTTTGCGAAAAACGCCAAAAATAAACCAGGAAAAATATGAAAGTTACTATTACCTACACACCCAAAGATATGTACGAAGCACAAAAAACTTACTACAAATCTACAAAAAAGAAATATCTTATTATATTCTTCGCGCTGCTTTTGCTTTTATTAAGCGCTGGCAAACTAACAATAGATCAATCACTAAACCTTGACACATTACTTCTTTTGATATTGGCTCTGATCTTTATTTTATACCCACAAACAATACTTCGAATTATCTCTTATCGCGCTTACAAAACAAATGCCCGTTGGCTATCTTCTCCCACTGAATTTGAATTCAATGAAAGAGGGATGAAAATAGTCAATAAGATGGGAAATAGTCAACAAAACTGGGAAAGCTTCCAAAAATTTGTGGTAAACAACAAAATATTGCTTATTTGTCCAACACCACAAATCTTCCACATGATACCCAAAAGATTTTTCGAAACCGAGGATGTCTGGAATACTGTAATCGAACTAGCAAAAAATAAAATCGGCAAATAATAGACAAACTAAACGACTAACTAAGCTTTCCCCCCAAGTTAAGGGGAATTACTCTAATTTGTAGTGTCCAGCAAATGGGGAATAGTCAAAGGCAGTAAAATTCTCATTTTAAGTGGTTCTAAAAATGGGGGGGTTTACAGCAGAACCATTTAATATAAATTTTTATATATTAAATTAGTTAAGCTCGAATCAAGCGTTGAATAATAGCGGTTCTAATTATTCGACTTTTCACTCCTTCAAGCTCGGGATACTCTTTTCTAATAGACACAACCATTTTTTCTATATCAAGAAGTAATCTTCTAGAAAGACGCACACTTATAGGATGATTTGCATATTCTAAATCATCTGACAAAGATACCAATTCGGAAAAATCTATGTAGGTAAAAAGTTTTTCAACTGCTTCTCTGATCCACTTACTTTTTCCTCGCATTCCATAACCATCTGTTATAATTTTCTCATCTAGCTTCCTATTTAAATTGTCCGATATTTTAAAGGTCGCGGTTAAAACAATATCTTGGGTTTCATCCATAGCTCTTAAGATCCTCTTTTAAAATACTAAGTAATTTCTGAAAAATAAGCGAGACTTGTTTATGTTCGCTCCAATTAACATTGTCAAACTGATTGGCATATTTTAGATAATCAGGCTGTGACATAATAATTTCAATAATTTTCTTTACTGGACCAATCTCCGATGTGCGCCCTAACTCCACATGTCGTGATAATTGTCCTCTCCTTTTAACAAGAGAGCTGGTTGCATTATTCCTAACTTCAATTTTGTTTGTTGCTATTATTTCCTTAAGAGCTCTAATAGATTCTCCATTTATACACGCCCTTAAAGCTGTTTCTCTTAACAGTGGATCAGT
>JAHIYS010000164.1 GCA_018814965.1 Gammaproteobacteria bacterium | reverse complement strand
TTACTCCGATGCCTCAATAAAAACTATAACCGACAAAGTTACTTGGACCTCTAGTAACCAAAACATAGCCACCATCAATAATGCCGGACTTTCCACTACTTTAGCTGAAGGAACAACCAACATCACCGCAACATTAGGAGCTGTGGCCAGCAACGCTCGAACATTAACCGTAACTCCAGCCCAATTATTATCGATAGCTATAACCCCTGCTAATCCGAGTATAGCTAAAGGACTAACCCAACAATTTATCGCCGAAGGCACTTACAGCGATACTAATGGCAACCCAAAAAATATAACAAATGAAGTAACTTGGACTTCTAGCAACCAAAATGTGGCTACGATTAATGATCAAGGATTAGCAACCACCAAGAAAAGGGGGGATGCCACGATAACTGCAACACTGTCTGGCAAAGATAGCTATGCAACTTTGCATGTGACTAAAGCAATAGTAACCTCAATCAAGATAACGCCAGAAAATCCAAAGATAGTACATGGAGAAACACTACAATTTACTGCAAAAAAAATATTATCCAATGGGAAAGAAAAGGATATAACAAATAAGGTCGCTTGGACCTCTAGCGACCTAACTAAAGCTACAATCGATACTCAAGGATTAGCAACCAGCGTAGATATAGGTAGCGTTACTATAACTGCAACCCAAGAATCATTAGAAAAAAGCGGCACAACAACATTGGAAATTACAAACCCGCCACCTGTAATTAACAGCATAATTCCAAATGAAAGAATTATAGGTGAAACCACAGTATTTAACGCATTTAATAATTCATCAATCCCCTCTTCTGATGAAACAGTTATTACTGGAAATAATTTTCTAAGCGGGGCAGCAGTAAAAATCACCAAGGGCAGCAATACAATATACGCTGGAATTAATAGCATAGATGAACCCTCTAAAATTAACTGTAAAATACCCCTATCTGCAAATACTGAAGTAGGAAAGTGGGATGTTGTAATAACCAATAAAGATGGAGGAACCAAAACCTTAAAAGAGGGATTTGAGGTAAAATACCCTGCACCAAAAGTATCAGCGATGACCCCAAATAAGGGACCAACAGCAGGAGGAATAGAGATAACAATTACTGGAAATAATTTTATCGAAAAAGAAACAAAGGTAAAATTTGGATCATCTTATACAAGAAATGCTGAAGTAAAAAACAATGGCAAAACCCTAACTCTCCAGTTACCACCCTCTAGTAGTGCCGGCGAAGTCGATGTAATAGTGGAAACTTCTGGAGGAACAAGCAACCCTCTAAAATTCAGCTATCATGAAAAACCAGAAATAACTGATGTTCAACCAAAACGCGGTAGAATGAGCGGTGGAACAAAAGTAACAATCACAGTTAAAAACTTTACCCCCGATAGTGTGATTAAATTTGAAAATAAGAATCCCTCTCCATATAACGTAGATAGCTCCTCGCAAATAACTGCCACCTCTCCAGCAGGTAAAATATTAGCAAAAATAACTGTAACAACTCCTGGTGGCACAGCAGAGGGGGGTTTTATCTATAATTTACCCTATCCAATCCCAATTCCTCCATTTGTCAGATGGAATATATCTTATAATCCTCCAATTTATGATATATACGCCAACAACAATGATGCTTTTGCAACAGATGGAAGCGATCTGTTTATATACAATAAAAAACAAAAAACATGGTATACGCATAACCAAAAGGATACAGCTGATTCTCACTTCACCAGCATCTGCGCCACAAAAGCCGGAAATATCTACGTTTTAGCATATGAAGGGAATATTTATAAATTGACTAAAGATGAAGATACCGCCAGCTATAGTTTAGATAAAATGGCTGATGATAATAAAATGTATGCCACCACGAAACTACATTACTCTGGAGATAAAGTTTACTCTTCCGGATTATTTGGTTTATTTGGCCTCACGAATGCTTTGGGTATTTTCGATGAGAGCTCCCCAGATAGTCCCTTTAGTTATAAAACTTACGAGGAACTAAAACTAGCATCAACAGATATCCTCTATAGCCCATATATTAAAAACAATAACGACCCTCATCTTGGCACAAATTCCGGATACATCGGTTCAATACCAAAACAAGGTCTTAATGACACCACAAAAATATTTGCCTTATTTGAAAAGGACAATACTGTTTATGCCTCCACCAACAAAGGATTATTCATAGGAAATATCAAGGATGGATGGTCTCAAACTGGGATACCTGACAATTTAAAAACCGGCATGATCTACGATTACTATTTCGAAAACCGCAACTTTTATGCTGCAACAGATACTGGCTTATATATAAGAAGTGGTGCAAAAGAATGGAATAAATATGATAAAAAACAGGGAAACTTGGCCGCTAATTCCGTCTTTAAACTATTTACAGATAAAGACTCTCTTTATGCTGCAACAGCAGGAGGCTTATCTTTAAGCGAAGATCAGGGACTAAACTGGAAAACCATTTCTAACAAAACCCTGGATAAAGCTAACAACATAGCTGTCAATAACATAGGAAAGGTGGCCATAACCTCTTCAAAAGATGGTGTAACCATACTGGATGCCAATAACAACGATGAACCAATCTCATTTAATCTCTCTCCGCACCACCTACCCAGCAATCAGATAGATAAAATACATGTTCTGCCAAACGGCATGGTATTTGTTATCGCCAACGAAAAAGATGCTTCTTTTATAGGATACTTTGATGCCGAAGAAAAACAATTGCATTTCTTATCTAATAAAATAGCGGTCCAATTCAAAGATCAAGTATTTGTTGACATATCAAATGGTGAGGATGGAAGCAAAACCATCTATCTCCTAACACGGGAAGAAAACAACAATAACCATCATATGTACAAAAGCATCGATTTTGGCTCTACATGGAAAGATATGGGAGCTCAAATAAACTGGCCTAATTACAATACCCAGCATAAAACAACAGCAAATGGACCTATAAGCATTTTGCTAACCAAAAATGGAATATATCCGAGCAAAAAAGGATTGCCAAACTTTGGGTCTGAATCAAATTATATCGGGATAGCATATGGAGCCGACAACGATCCTTATATAATAACCTCCAATGGAGCTGTGTATGGCTGGAACAATAATCTATGGAATGAAATAAAATTGAAATCATCCTCTGACCTTCCGGGAACTATAAAACAACTATCAGTAATGAAAGGGAATGATGAACCTATGGTTTTTCTCGCTGCAACAAATGGATTATTTATCGGATCCCCATCGATTGATAAAAAAAATAACATTACCTGGGGTTGGAAAAACCTACTTACCAAACCAATAAAGAGCGTGGCCTCTTATCTTGATGACAAAACTGGAAAAGGATATTTATATATTTTAGATGAGGATGGAATCCAAAAAACAATCCTTAATCTCAGCACTGATGATTAAAAGGTCCAACCTGGATCCCGCGGTCTTCACCGCCTGACGACAAACACTGAACTCTGTCGCCCCGTTGCAAAACGGGGCCCAGAAGGAAATAGTAAAAAGTTCTGATTAGATCAACTGTGATTAAAAATAACATTCTGGATCCCGCGGTCAGGCCGCGGAACGACAGCTAATATGTTTTATCCCTTTGTTGAAAAACTCAAACCCATTTTTTGCGAATCAGCTTTAAATTTTGTGAAAATCCGAGTATTTTAGACTAAATAAAACTCTAATCACCTAGCGCTTCTTGTAGGGATGAAGATTTCCACAAAAGTTAACAACCTATATGAATAAAATAAATTCGGATTTAAAAATTGTAATTGGTCTTGGCAAAACCGGTATGTCATGTATACGCTATTTATCAAAACAAGGCTGCAATCTAGCTGTTGTTGATAATCGACTTGGCCCGCCTGGCTTACAAGAATTAAAACAAAACTTTCCCTCGATCCCAACTTACTTAGGCAATTTTGATGAAGCCATTCTATCTCAAGCTCAAGAATTAATTGTTAGCCCTGGGGTTGCCTTATCTGAACCTGCTATTGTCTCATGTTTAAAAAAGGGAATCCGAATTGTTGGTGATATTGAACTCTTTATCAATGCAACCAAAACTCCAATCATTGCGATTACTGGCTCAAACGGTAAAAGCACCGTAACCAGCCTAATTGGCGAAATGATAAAAAGCGCAGAAAAGAAAGTTGGAGTCGGCGGCAATCTAGGTATGCCAGCGCTTGATTTATTAGATAAAGAAGCTGACTTTTATGTTTTAGAACTATCTAGCTTTCAGCTTGAAACCACCTCTTCACTAAAAGCAGCTGCCGCCGTAGTTCTAAACATCTCTTCTGATCATATGGATCGCTACCAAAATTTAAATGAATACTTAGCTGCAAAACAACGCATTTATTCTGGCTGCGATACCGCTATCATTAATAGTGATGATCAACTAAGTTACGCAAATGCCCTATTGCCCAAAAAAGTAATTGGCTTTGGCATCAGCAAACCTGGGCCTGAGGATTTTGGCATTGAAAATAACTTTTTAATGTATGGTAATAAAAAGTTACTTCCGACAGCTGAATTAAAAATAAAAGGCCTACATAACATCAGCAATGCACTAGCAGCGCTTGCTTTAGGAACATCAATTGGCCTACCCCTAACAGCAATGCTTCTTGCACTACGTGATTTCCCAGGGCTACCCCACCGGTGCCAATGGACAGCCAATATAAATGGTGTTGATTGGTATAACGATTCTAAAGGCACCAATGTTGGCGCAACCAAATCCGCAATTGAGGGTCTAGGAGCAGAAATTAGCGGCAAAATCATTCTAATAGCTGGTGGCTTGGGGAAAGATGCTGATTTTTCTCCGCTACACGATACAGTAGCAAAGTATGTCAGGACTGTAGTTTTAATTGGCAAAGATGCGCCATTACTTGAGGCAGCATTGAATGGTGCTAGCAAAATTCTCCACGCCTCTTCAATGCA
>JAHIYS010000163.1 GCA_018814965.1 Gammaproteobacteria bacterium | reverse complement strand
TTATCTTGCCATAGATCAATCCCCATCTCTTTTAAATATATTTTTTTCTTTGCCATAGAAGTTCCAATTATAAAAATATTTCCAATAAATCATTTAAAAAATTCTTGCCATGATTGGTAACAATTACCGCATTATTTTTTAATTCAATTAACCCTAGTTTTTTTGCATAGTTTAACTGTTTTTCAATAGCATCAATTGTAAACCCAGTTCGTTTTTGAAACAAATCATAACTTATTGGCTGATATAATCTTAAAGCATTTAACATAAATTCTAAAGGTAGTTTATCATTTAAAACAGTTTCATCGCTCTCAATAAAGCTTTCAGCCTGGCAGTATTTATATGGATCTGAAATCTTCACGTAGCGTTTAACCAGATAATTGCTGAGAGTAATCTTTCCATGGGCGCCAGCACCAACCCCTATATAATCACCATATTGCCAATAATTCATATTATGCTGACATTTGTAATTGGGAGAGGCGCAATAAGCAGAAACCTCATATTGAGCTATCCCATTTTTGGATAAGAGATCCTGTCCTGTTTGTTGGATATCCCATAGCTCCTCTTCTTGCGGCAATCCTAAAGGGTTGGTTCTAAGAAAGGAATTTGGTTCTAATGTGAGCTGATACCATGAAAGATGAGGAGGCTTAAAATCTAATGCTATTTGTAGATCAAAAGCGGCGCTTGCTGCGTTTTGACCTGGCAATCCATACATTAGATCAAGATTAAAATTGCTAAAACCAGATAGTTTTACTGCCTCAACAGCCATTATTGCTTGTTGAGCGCTATGTGCCCTATGAATGCTCTTTAATTTTTCATCGTCAAAACTCTGGATACCTATAGAAAAGCGATTTATCCCTGCAATCTTAAACATTTGGCACGCTTCTAAAGTGATTGTTCCAGGATTAGCTTCTATGGTTATTTCAACGTCACTTGCCAAAGAAAAATAGTTTCTAATCTGATCTAAAATGCTAATTATATTGTTTGGTGATAATAAGCTTGGGGTGCCGCCACCAAAATAGATGCTTTTTAATTCATTTCCATGTTTTGCCTCCCCTTCTATCGCCAGATCCATTAATAATCTACGAATATACTCATCAATGATTTTTTTATCAGATAATGCATATGAGTTAAAATCGCAATATGGACACTTGCTCAAACACCATGGAAAATGAATGTAAAGAGATAATGGAATTGTTACCACTGTTTGGGATATAATGCGCTCATGATTCATATATATAACACTTTAACAAAACAGAAGGAGTTGCTCAAACCAATTAATTCGCCACACATAGGGCTTTATGTCTGTGGACTTACGGTATATGCAGATTGCCATGTTGGCCATGGTAGGCTGTTCATTTGGTTTGATACTTTGGTGCGTTATTTAAGAGGTATTGGTTATCAGGTCACTTATGTACGCAATATAACTGATATTGACGATAAAATCATCAACCGTTCCAAGGAAATGGGTATCGATTATAAAGAACTTACCGCTCAAGTTATAGCATCAATGCATGCTGATGAGAAAGCTTTAGGAATTATACCTCCCAATTTTGAACCGCGTGTGACTGATCATATTTCAGAGATTATTGATATGATTCAGACCCTTATTGACAAGGGTTTTGCCTATGTAACTAAAAGTGGTGATGTATATTATAGTGTGGAAAAGTTTAACAAGTATGGGGAACTGGCCCATCAAGATATTGGAAATTTATGTTTAGTCGCCCGCATTGAAAGCAATGTGGATAAACAGAACCCATTAGATTTCGTGTTATGGAAGGCAGCCAAGCCCAATGAGCCGTTTTGGCCCTCTCCATGGGGTAATGGTAGGCCAGGTTGGCATATAGAATGTTCTGCAATGGCAAAAAAATATCTTGGAAAAACCTTTGATATTCATGGGGGTGGTAGTGATTTGCAATTTCCACATCATCAAAATGAGGTGGCGCAATCAGAGGCTGCTAACGGTTGCCAATTAGCTAACTATTGGATGCATATTGGATTTGTGCAAAACAATCAGGAAAAAATGTCTAAGTCTTTAGATAATTTCTTTACCTTAAAAGAGATCTTAAATAAGTATCATCCAGAAGTACTCCGTTATTTTATGATTTCTAGTCATTATCGTAGCCCAGTTAACTTCTCCCAAGAAAATTTGAGTAACGCAGAAGCAGCACTTAAGCGATTTTATATTACCCTACGCGATACCCCATCAGAAGGAATGCTAAAAATTGATACCAATAGCAAATTTTATAAAAATTTTCATGAAGCGATGGAGGATGATTTTAATACACCTAAAGCAATATCTGTTTTATTTGATCTATCGCGTGAAATCAATCAATTGCGCGATG
>JAHIYS010000162.1 GCA_018814965.1 Gammaproteobacteria bacterium | reverse complement strand
TTAAATATGGCGCCTTGTGTTTTAATCCGAAATGATCCAGGAGAAACAAGAATTTTTGGCTATAATCAAAATACAATAGAAGACCTTGAACTTAATTTTTTACAATTTGTGCATGAAATTTCTATAAAAAAACCACCAATTACACTTGAAATTGCAGCTGGAACAGGCAATTTGTCATGGAAAGTTCCATTAGCTTTTGAGAATGATGGCCAACATTATGCTAATGATCTTAGTTCTATTATGATGAATACGGAGTTTGATCATACTATTGAAAAGCACTCTAAGGATTTACAACTAGCCCTGAAGCTTTTTATAAAAAAAATACCAGGAGACTGTCTCAAAGTATTAAACATCACAGGATTAAAAAACAAATTTGATGCTATTTATGTGGCTAATCTGGAGCAGTATTTTAACCCGGAACAACACCAACAATTTCTAGAATTGATTGAATATTTATTAGCTCCAGGAGGTCAAGCTTTTTTATGTTCGAATAGTTATATATATAAAGAAAATTATCCCATAATAAATTTTGGGCAAGAACAATCAAATTATCCGTATTTCATTCAAAAAATCGTAACATTTGAAAATGAAATTAATTCAAATAATCCAGCCGCTATAATAAGGCCAGATAATAATACGCCTACGGGGCATGTATTAATAGAAAAAAATAACGAGGATAAGTTTTCTAAGGAAGAGCTTCCTCAAGCTTTTGTTAACAAAGTAGATATATATAAAAATGCAACCTATAGTCATACAAGCAATGCTTTTTCTCCAGATGTATATCGTGCAGTAATAGAACTTTATCCTACTCTTACAATCATAGATACTTTTTTTGTGGATCGTTCTGGTGTACGGCAGAGCAAAATGGATTATCGAGTCAAACGAGTAGCTGCTATTATCAAAAAAATAATTTAAAATGAACTGAGACGAATGATTGTATCCACCCACGACGCCAAGAAAATGCCAGGGTTCCAAGTTCTACGAGAAAAGGTGCCTTGTCTTGACAACTAAAATATGCAAAGAACAATTTTGCTAAAAAATATTTGATTATAATATGAATTTATTAAGAAAAACTTAAAGATAGAGGAACCAAATCCACCTTGTATAGTAATGCCAGAGAGTCGGGGGTGTAGTGGTGCTCGGTATTGTCAAATCATTCAGGGATAAATCTCATCCCTCATCTTGGTCTCTTATCCTTCATTCATGCTTTAAGCTTAACTTTTAAAAATTTTCCAGTATATGAAGCCTTGTTTTTAATTACCTGTTCCGGGGCACCAGCCACTAATATTTGCCCCCCTTTATCTCCACCCTCTGGTCCAAGATCAACAATCCAGTCCGAAGTTTTAATTACATCTAAGTTATGCTCTATAACAATAATAGTATTACCATGATCACGCAATTTGTGTAGCACCCCAAGCAATTGTTTCACATCATGAAAATGTAACCCGGTGGTTGGTTCATCTAAAATATATAAAGTGTTTCCGGTATCACGGCGAGAAAGTTCTTTGGATAATTTTATCCGCTGTGCTTCGCCACCCGATAATGTAGTCGCGCTTTGTCCTAAATGGATATAAGACAAACCCACTTCGGTTAGAGTTTGTAGTTTGTGGGAAATCGCCGGGATTGCCTCAAAAAAACCGCTAGCCATTTCCACCGTCATCTCCAATACTTGAGCAATATTTTTTCCTTTGTATTCCACCTCTAACGTTTCACGATTGTATCTTTTACCTTTACACACATCACACATCACATAAATATCAGGTAAAAAATGCATCTCTACTTTAATAAGTCCATCACCCTGACAAGCCTCGCACCTACCGCCCGGGACATTAAAGCTAAATCTCCCCGGCTTATATCCTCGTACACGAGCTTCCTGTGTTTTGGCAAATAGATCACGAATATCAGTGAATAATCCAGTATAAGTTGCGGGATTGGATCTTGGGGTGCGACCAATTGGACTTTGATCAATTGCTACCACTTTATCTAAATGCTCTAACCCTGAAATTTTGTCGTATGTTTTAGGCAAGGGAAAAGCTGCTCTATTTAACTCTCTTGCTGCAATTGGATATAAAATATCATTAACCAGGCTTGATTTTCCAGAACCAGAAACCCCAGTAACACAAGTAAACAATCCAACTGGGAAATCAACATCAATATTTTTTAAATTATTTTGTTTGGCTCCAGAAATCTGAATAACCCGTTTGGAATCATAACCAAGTCTTTTTTCCGGCACTGAAATTTCTAAAGCGCCAGATAAATATTTACCAGTAAGAGAAGCTGGCTCTTTCAATATTTTTTTAGGAACTCCTTGAAAAACAATGCTTCCACCATGCACTCCAGCATGGGGGCCAATATCAACCAAATAGTCTGCTGCTAAAATTGTTTCTTCATCATGTTCAACCACAATGACACTATTTCCTAAATCACGTAAATTAGTTAAGGTTTTTAATAATCGCGCATTATCCCGTTGATGCAAACCAATTGTTGGTTCATCGAGAATGTACATAACTCCTACTAATCCAGACCCCAATTGACTTGCAAGCCTAATCCTCTGCGCTTCTCCTCCCGATAATGTTTCTGCTTGACGATTTAAGCTTAAATAATCCAAACCTACATTTAATAAAAACTGCAACCGATCACAAATCTCTTTCAAAATTTTTGCTGCGATCTCCCCTCTTTTTCCAGGCAATTTTAAAGATGTAAAAAATTCTAAGGATTGATCAATAGGTAAAGAGGTTACGGTTGAAATATTTTTCCCTGCAATAAACACATGATTAGCTGACTCTCTCAACCGGGTACCACCGCACTGATCACAGGGAGCGATACTCAAATATTTGGTCAACTCTTCACGCACCGCTTCTGATTCGGTATTACTATAACGCCGCTTGAGATTATTGATTATCCCTTCAAAAAGATC
>JAHIYS010000161.1 GCA_018814965.1 Gammaproteobacteria bacterium | reverse complement strand
ATTTGATATATGCGGCCCATAAATCTTGGCCAACCATATCAGGGGCCCTTAAATAATCAACAATGAGGATATAAAATGGAACTTGGTACCATCTTAGCAACAACAGGGTTCATAGCCGCGGGAAACTATGCCGTATGGGGATTAAAATCTGGAAACGGTATTTACAATGCCGTTGCTTTTGGCAGCAAAACATACGACTCATATTTACGACCTACAGTAGAAAGATTGCTAGGAATAGGTCGTAATGTGGTACTTATGACTTCTTCAAAACCCACCTCAACAAAAGATTATCAACGCTTTACCTTTAACAATGTATCAGTAGTTGATTTTGATAAAATTCAAAACCGATTATCAGAAGCAAAACAAAAAGTAAATCTTAAAATAAGAGAAGCAGAATTAAGAGAATCAAAACCATACATCGGGGAAGACCAAAAAGGGATAAACTACTACGAAATTAATCTCACAGCCAAAGAATCGGGCGAAGTTCATCTTGGCAGAATTGATGATCCTAATTGGAGTCTTTCCAATATTTTTGACATCATCATTACCAGAGAGGGGTCGAACTCTGGACCAGTAGGAATAGACTCTGATGAATACAAGCAAGTTTTAGCAACACTGGATAGATCATCTAAGGTTGTACTAGACTTACCATTAATCTCTGAAGAAAAAATCCGTAAGGAGATAACTGCCGCAATTGGTGGAGATAAATTTGTAGAAGATTGGGGTCACTACTTAAATGACTATAGGGCGAAACAAACGATATCTCTTGAAGATGAACAAAATCCAACTCTCGGCAGCACCGCCTATATCAGTAACTTAATAAATTCAGCATTAGAGAAATCCATAGATAACCCTTCAGCTATTTTTGACGATTATAGCCAAAAAATAGAAAAAGAAATAAATAAAGAGATTGCGGTTGCTAACAAGACAATACCGATGTTAGAAGAGGAAGTAAAAAAAAGAGAGCAAAGAAGACTAAAAAATAGGGTCATAGCTATAGCAGGAACAATAAGTTCCTTAATAATAACCCCAACGGTTATCGCAGTATTAGTGGCAATAGCAATATTAGCCGTCGTAGCATCAGTTGCGCTAAGCATTTTTCTACCAGGGATAGGCTCTGCAGCATCTGCCGCTATATCTGGCGCTATACAAGCAGTTGGAGCCAAAATAATAAATTTTTTTAGTGAACAGGTTGTAACTAATTTTCTAAACCTAGGAACCGCATCTATTGCATTGGGACTATTCACTAAAGCCAGAAGAGAGTATCGCATTAAAAAAAGGGCTGAAAAAGAAGCCAAAAAGGAATTAAAAGACATACTTAATTCAAAGAAAGAACTCGTTGATAACCTTGAAAATCTGAAATTATTAAAAACTGGGGCAAATAAAACTCTCGAAAGCATCAGAAATTTTATAGAAAGCCCAAACCAAGACAAAATATTAGATATATCGAATAAAGAGATTGGAGACATAGGAGCTGTAATCTCTTGTGTCTACTCATCCAAAACAGATGGTGTTAAAACCCTAATACTATCAAATAACGGCATTACTGTAACCGGAGCAAAAGAGATAGGGATTGCTATCGAAAACATGCAAACAACCTCTGCAGAACAAGACTCATACCTGCATACGATTGATCTAATGGGAAATCCCATAGGGATCCAAGGTGTTGAAGCGTTACGCAATGCCTTGAAAAACAATTTCACCATAACCACCTTGAAGCATGATTATCCCGACGAAGAAACCGATAAACAGCTACTAATAAACTGGTATTTACAAGGAAATGACTGTTCAGAAACTGTCGTTAATGGATTATTTGGCAGTTTAAAATTGCTAGAAACAACGGCAATGGCAAAATTAGAGAACAATTTCAACATCACCTCATTCCCCCCTTCAAAGAATGTTGAAGTTTCAAAATCAGCACAAAGAATAACGCAACAAAATATTTATTTACAACAACTGTCTCCACTATTATCAAAACTGGAGCAATCATCAGACCAAGAACCAGCATCCGATGTTTATAAAGAAATTGTAGAAGCCGCCTCTAAAGCCTTTGAAATTGATACCAGAAGCAACAGCAATCGCTGCTATACTTTCTTGAAAAAATCTAAGCATATGAAAATTATCTCAGCAAAACGCGAGGCACTAGCCAAAACAAGTGATCTTGATAT
>JAHIYS010000160.1 GCA_018814965.1 Gammaproteobacteria bacterium | reverse complement strand
TTGCTCGGCTACAAATAACGGAGCGTGATTTGGATTAACAAACCAATCAAGCACCACAGAAAGAGTTTTTTTCTTTGGCTCAGATGCTAAAGCAGTTAAATGGAAAATAAAAAATAAAAAAATAAAATATTTTTTATACATAGATTAATCTCATTAATATTCTATACAACACAACTTTGGGTTACTTTATTTTCAGCTTCCAATAATAGATTTTTACAGCATGCGGATACTACAATCCAAAAATCTTGCATCCTGGATCACGCAGTCTTCGTCGCCCGACAACAACCATCAAGCTCTGCCACCATCTGGATAAAAAACAAAACCTGAAGAAAAAAATTAGAAAACTTCAGACTGCAACACCTTCCATCACACATAGTGTTTACAAAGCAATCTTTTAATTAACCAATCAATTAAAAAATAAAAACTCACTGTTAGGATCACCAAAACCAAAATTGCAGCAAACATCAGATCAATCTGCATTCTCGAATTGGCATTTAAGATCAAAAATCCCAGCCCTTCGCTTGACCCTACCCACTCCCCAATAACAGCCCCCATAGGAGCAAAGGTTGCCGCAACACGTATTCCATTCCCAAGGGAACCAAATGCTGCAGGCGCCTGTATACGCCATAATATTTGCCATTTAGTGGCATTCATCGTCTGTGCTAAATCCAAATAATAGCCAGGAGTTTTACGAAGACCATCGTAAAAAGAGCTGGTAACCGGAAAAAACAGCATCAAAGTTGTAATCGCAATTTTTGATGCCATCCCATAACCAAACCAAATTAAAAATAATGGCGCAACGGCAAAAACAGGGAGCGCCTGACTAATAAGTAAAACTGGCAAAAACCATAAACGTATAGGACGAAAATAACTTAATGCTAAAGCCCATAACATTCCAAAAAATAAACTCAAAACAAAACCAAATCCCGCTTCAATAACCGTAGGAATAGATTGGTGTAAAATTAAAAGCCAATTTTGATTAAAACTTTCCAAAACCAAATAAGGGGAAGGCAAAAGATATGGTGGCAAATTAAACCCGAAAACAATCGCTTGCCAAATTAAGACAAGAACTATTGCACTTATTATCCCCCTTAATAAAACCATCAAAATCACCTAAACTAAATTTCAAATTCGTTATTTGCAAGCGTTTGAAGCAGCTTTGCTTGCTCAGTTAGCAACCCAGGATCATCCACTTTACGTGGCACAGCACCTTGCGGCTTAATCGTATGGATTATTTTTGCTGGGGAACCACTAATAATATATATGCAGTGGCCCAATCTCAAAGCTTCCAAAGGATCATGAGTCACCAAAACAATAGTACGATTTACTAAAAGCGATGCCGTTAAATCTTGTAACTTTAATCTAGTGATGGTATCTAAAGAGGAAAACGGCTCATCCATTAAAATCACCTGCCGATCCTCAATCAAAGTTCTTACTAATACCACACGCTGCCTCATCCCTTGAGACAATTTCTCAGGTTTCAGATTTTTAACATATTTAAGACCAACTTTTTCGAGCAAAGCATGGGCCCGTTGTTCAAGTTCAAGCTCAATATCAATTTTTTCATTACGCAAATAAAAACCAAGAAGTACATTGTCGAGAACATTCAACCAGGGCAAAAGAGAATCTTTTTGCGTCATATAGGCAATTCTTCCGTTTAAAGGCTTATCATCGGAAGTGATAATACAACCAGAGTACTCAGTATCTTTATCATGCTGCAAACCAGCAATAAAACGTAAAAGAGTTGTTTTACCAATTCCACTTGGCCCAAGTAAACATGTACATTGATTTGCAGGCAGATAAAAATCAAATTGGTTAAATAACCAATGATGGTTATAACGGATATGCAGTTTAGAAATGTTAATGGCTGGCGCTTGCTGATTATAATTCATTCGGTAAATAATAGCATCAAAACCATCTAAGACCAAAAAATTGGAGCTCTAAATTAAAGCCTCTCTATACCCACCTAAAATCAACTCCAACATCAAATTAAGGCATACTATCAACTACTTTTTTCTCAGACGGCATTAAATGACGACGATCAAGACCAAAAATCAAAGCTAAAGAACCTGCAATATAAATGGAAGAATAGGTACCAATAACAATGCCGATCATCATCGCTAACGAAAATCCATGCAATACCTGTCCACCAAAAATAAATAATGCTGTAATAACAGAAAATGTCAGACCCGATATCATTATAGTACGAGACAAAGTTTGATTTACCGATAAATTTATAATTTCCGCAGCACTAGCCTTACGAATTTTACGAAAATTTTCTCGCGCACGATCATAAACTACAATTGTATCATTTAAAGAATACCCAATTACTGTTAATAATGCAGCCAGACCAATCAAATCAAACTCCACATGAAAAAATGAAAATAACCCTAAAATCAACATAGGGTCATGAATCAAAGAAATTGCCGCACTTAAAGCGAATCGATATTCAAACCGAAATGCTATATAGATCATAGTCCCAAGCAAAGCCATTATGACTGCTAAAATACCATTAGTTACTAGTGTCTTACCAACCTGGGCCCCTATCATCTCTACTCTTTGCAGCTTAGCGCCAGCAAGCGCCTTTAAAACTTTATCTGTCATCTGCTGCTGAGTTAGATTTTTGTCTAACTTTAATCTAATCATGACATCTTTTGAACTACCATAAGATTGTGTTACTGCATCTAAACCGGCATGTTCCAATTGCTCACGGATCTGATTAAAGTCTGGCGAAGAAGCGTAGCTAGCCTGAATTTGCAATCCACCAGTAAAATCAAGCCCCAAATTTAGCCCATTAAAAACTAAAGATGAGACTGAAAAAATCAAAATAGAAAGCGAAAATATAAAAGCCCATTTTCGCTGCGCCATAAAATCTATATTTGTTTTATGAGTAAAAAATTCCATAATTCCTACACCTACATATTATATTTATTTAAAAACTAACAACCGCCTAAATCAACTCAATATAAGCTTATATGCCTATAGATAACCTCTTAATATTTCTTCTACCATAAATCCAATTGATAATCGCGCGTGTAAAAACGATTGAAGTTAACATTGAAGTCATTAAACCAATAATCAACACCACTGCAAAACCCTTCACTGGACCACTACCCAAAGCATACAACACCAGAGCCACAATCAAAGTTGCAACATTAGCATCAATAATAGTAGTAAATGCACGCTGATAACCGGTATAAATACTGGCTTGAGGACTTACACCATTACGTAATTCTTCTCGAATTCGCTCATATATCAAAACGCTAGCATCAACAGCCATACCTACAGTAAGAACCATACCAGCCATACCTGGCAAAGTTAGAGTGGCCCCCAATATTGATAAAATTGCCGTCATAAATACTAAATTCAATAGCAAAGCAACATTAGAAATTAATCCAAAAACTCTGTAATAAAATGCCATGAAAAGCATGACAAAAATATAACCTACAGCAATAGAAAGCATCCCTTTACTGATATTGGCTTTACCCATGCTTGGGCCAACAGTAAGTTCTTCGACAATAGTAACGGTAGCAACCAATGCCCCGGATCTTAGCAATAAAGATAAATCCTGAGCGTATTTTTCACTACGCAAACCACTTATTTGAAAACTATTACCAAGAGCACTTTGAATAGTTGCAACACTAATAATTCTCTCTATTGGGCGATTGATAGTGACCACCTTACCATCGATCACTTGTTGTTCCGATTTGGTTTCTACATAAACCGTGGCCATAGGCTTACCAATATTTTCCGCGGTGATCCGATTGAAATTTGCTTCGCCACCACCGCCAAGCCTGATATCTACAGCCGGACGACCATCCTGTGAAAAGCCAGGAGCGGCATAAGTAATAGAACTCCCTTGAAGAACCACTTGATCTTTTAAAAGAATTTTTCTGCCATCATGATCATATAATCTGGTACCAAGAGGAATATCACCCGCCATCGCAGATTCAACATCATGCTCAACATCTACCATATTGAATCTAACAGTTGCAGTTTTACCAATCATCTCTTTAGCACGCGCGGTATCTTGGATGCCTGGTAAATCGACACTAACATGATCTGATCCTTGACGCTGCACAATTGCCTCACTAACACCCAATTCGTCAATACGATTCCGTAAAGTATTAACTGTTTGCTCAATAGCATAATCGGCTACTTTATATATAGCACTTTCAGACATCATAACTTGCAATTTAGCCACACCGCCGGTAGTAACTCGAGTAAACAAGTAATCTTTTAACTTTTTACTTATCTCTGCTTGCCCTTTTTCTAAATTAGCATTGTCTCTAAAAGTAATTGAAAGGCCATGGGGCTGAACACGCTCTATGGATAAATAACGCACTCCTGATTCTCTTAAATCAGTAATTATTGAGCGCAAATCACCATCCTCACGCTTTTTAATCATATCGTTTAGATCAACAGCATATAAAAAATGTACACCACCACGCAAATCCAAACCTAATTTCATTGGGCTAGCACCTAAATAACTTAACCACTTAGGCGTACGTGAGGCGGGGTTCAAAGCAACAATATAATCATCACCTAAAGAGGATTTAAGTGCATCTCGCGCTTTTATTTGAACATCAACATCAGCAAAACGAACCAACAGACCATTCTCTTCATGCTCGATTTTAGTATAGGTTAACTTATTGTCAGCCAAAGTTTTTTGTACCTGCCCAGAAATATCATCGGTTACAGTTACGTCACTACCAGCAGTTATCTGAACAGCAGGATCGACACCAAATAAGTTTGGGGCAGTATAAATAACAGCAACAACCAATAAAAATACTAATAACAAGTTTTTCCATAATGGATAGTGATTTTGCATAATTTTAAACCTTAATTATAACATTCAATAGTGCTTTATCTTTTATAGTTATCATAACTCACTGACAATTAATCTAAAAAAACAAAACAAGCTGATAACTTTAACCTTTCTAGAATGCTTCATTGGTAAATTATACAATCTTAAGCAAACTGCGCTTTAATCACATAACCCCCAATTTAACAATCTCAACTAAACCGTGTTCATGGTGCCGCGAGGCAGTATGTTAGCAATCGCACCCCTTTGGACAGTAATATTGGTATTTTCGGCAATGCTAAGAACCATAAAATCATCGGTAATTTTTTCAATTTTACCTATTACTCCACCAATAGTTACTACCTCATCCCCTTTCTGCAAATTACCTATAAGATTTTTGTGTTCTTTGGCTTTTTTAGATTGTGGACGAATAACCATAAGATACATGAATAATATCAAAAGAATTATCATAGGCAACAACGACATCAATCCACCCGAAGTACTTTGTGAAGCAGCACCGGCAGTATCTGCAAAGGCATCACTAATCAAAAAACTCATAGCTGTTCTCCCTTATATAGTCTATAAAAATTATTAACAAACCCAGATAATTTACCCTGTTCTAGGGATTCGCGCAAATTTGTCATTAGTTGCTGATAAAAATGAAGATTATGAATAGTATTTAGCCTTGCGCCTAATATTTCCCGACATCGATCTAAATGATGCAAATAAGCTCTAGTATAATTCTTGCAAGTATAACAATTACAATTTTGATCCAAAGGGGTCAAATCGTTCTTATAACCACTATTACGGATCCGCACAATCCCTTCAGAGGTGAATAAGCATCCATTACGGGCATTGCGCGTTGGCATTACGCAATCAAACATATCTACACCATGCAACACCCCCTCAATTAGATCTTCGGGAGTACCAACTCCCATCAAATATCTTGGTTTATCTTCGGGTATCTTAAGGGATAAATGCTTCAAGATTTTAAACATTTCAGATTTAGGCTCACCTACAGCCAAACCACCAATCGCATAACCATCAAAACCTATCTCTAATAATGCCTCTAAAGAATGATCTCGTAAATCTGGGAAAATACCACCCTGAATAATTCCAAATAATGCATTTTTACTATCCCCATGAGCAAACTTACTTCTTTTAGCCCAACCAACGGATAACTCCATCGACTTGCGCGCCTCATCATGAGTAGCAGGAAAAGGCGTACACTCATCAAATATCATTACAATATCTGAGTTCAAATCACGTTGAATTTGCATTGATATTTCCGGACTTAAAAATATCTCAGAACCATCTAGAGGGGATCTAAACCAAACACCCTCTTCGGTAATTTTACGCAATCCACTTAAGCTAAATACTTGGAACCCACCTGAATCGGTCAAAATTGGACCGGGCCAATGCATAAACCCGTGTAACCCTCCATGAGCCTTAATAACTTCAGTACCAGGACGCAGCATAAGATGGAAAGTATTGCCCAAAATAATTTCGGCACCAGTAGCCTGCACCTCTTCTGAAGTCATGGCTTTGACAGTGCCATAAGTGCCGACAGGCATAAAAGCAGGGGTGTTAACAACACATCCCGAAGGAAATGTTATACGCCCCCGGCGTGCAAGTGAATCTTTAGTAATTAATTCAAACTTCATATTTACCCATTACTTGAATTTAGGCTGGTAGGCGCAAGCTTTAGCTTGCGTTATAAATACGCGGGCTAAAGCCCGCGGCTACCTAGCGAAGAATAGCATTAATCTTTAATAAACGCATGCTACAATCAACATCATGAACCCGCAAGTAATCTACCTTTTGATCAGCTAAAAAACCGGAAAATACCGCAGTCTCAAGATCACGCTCAGCAATTTTTTTGTTAGTGAATTTATTTAAAAAAGATTTACGTGAATGACCAACTAAAATTTCTACTCCAAGATCACGAAATTTTTTAATCCCATTAATAAGGGCAAAAGATTGTTCTGCATCTTTACCAAAACCAATACCAACATCAAAAATCAATCGCTCCTTATTTATTCCAAGTTTAATTAAACTATCAAGCTGCTTTTCACCCCATTGATAAACTTGGACGACAGGATCGATATCATTAGGCAATATAATCTTAGAATCAGCAGGCATCCCTAAATTATGCATGAAAATAATTTTAGCCTCACTATCTTTAGCAATATCTTGCATATCCGGGTTAACTAAACCGCTAACATCATTTAAAAAGTCAATCTTATATGATAATAATCTCTCTGCAATCTCTGGCTTGTAGGTATCGACGCTAAGCTTTGGTTTAAAATCTTTATTACCCCATAATGAAGGCCAAGCATCTAACAAAGGCTTTAACCTGGTCCACTCATCTTCAATTGAAACAAACTTACTTCCTGGTCTCGTAGATTCAGCGCCAATATCAATAATATCAGCACCAGCATCAAATAATTTTTTTGCCTGTACACAAGATTTTTCAAAATCGTAAAACTCTCCACCATCATAAAATGAATCAGGAGTTAGATTTAAAATCCCCATCATCATCGGAGTATCAATTCGATGTGCAATTTGCCGAGTGTGAAGTGGCGCACCACCATCAAATCTGGACCCAAATTTTTTAGCTAATTCATTGGCCATTTTATCGGTATCTACAGAACCTGGAACACAATATCTCCAATCAGGAACAATATCAGCCAAAGGCCATAAAGCAAAAGGACGCTCAATAAGAGCGGGGTGTGGGATTTTCAGTTTATCAGTAGAGTAATGCTCATCATTCCATACCAATATATCAATATCTATTATACGCGGGGACCATTTGGAATGTGCACCCCGCCCCATCTTGGCTTCGATTGATTTTATCTTAGGCAAAAATTGATCTGGGCTTAAATTTACAGACAAACCAATGGCTAAATTTAAAAATGGCTGATCCCAAGCTTTTGGAGCATTCTCTAGCAACAACGCATCGGATTCATATACAGGAGAAACCTGGAGTATTTCAACTCCAAGTATGGCACGAATTCGTGTTAGTACCTCACGTAAATTCGCCAAACGATCACCGATATTGCAACCTAAACCTAGAATAATCATGATATAGACCTAATAAATTTATCTCTTTATTCAAAATACAAAGCAAAATGCCGTCATTGCGAGCGAAACGTTTTTTGTTTCGCGTGGTAATCTCTGCCGTCATTGCGAGCGAAACGTTTTTTGTTTCGCGCGGTAATCTAAAAATAATTTAAAAAAACAACTTGGTTTCCAACCTAAGCATAAATCGTTCCTCATCTTCCCTGGATTGCTTCGTCGTTCGTTCCACTCTCTCCTCGCAATGACAGATCAGCACTAATCACTAATCTCAAACACACTCTGTGGCAATTCTTTTAACGGATACTGCTTAGCAACACGCAAAGATAATTTACAATTTTTAAATATATTTTTTTTAATCAAAACAAATAACTGCATTCCCAGATTTTCAATCAATGTAAATTTTTTGTCTTTACAAAACTCTTTGATTTTTTGGATAAGGGTATAATAACAAATTGCATCAGAGATCTTTCCCGACTTACAAGCTAAAGGCAAACGGGGAAAACTGATTTTTGCGGTTACTAACACTGTTTGTTTTTTTGCCCGCTCTTTTGCTGTAACGCCTAAATTTAATTTTAAATTCAAATCATTAAGAATCAAAGCACACTTGCATTTTTTGCAACCAGTATCTTTAAGGGAATGTTTTTTATCCATCTAACTTATTTCAAAAGACTTAAGAATTCACTACGGGTTTTTTCAGAACTACGAAAAGTCCCTAACATTGAAGAGGT
>JAHIYS010000159.1 GCA_018814965.1 Gammaproteobacteria bacterium | reverse complement strand
TTATAGCTTTCCCTTTTTCCTGAGGTTCAATAACAATCAAATCTGGGTGATTATCTACTTGTAACAATAAACAAGCACTACACTCTTTACAAGCTTCGGTTTTGTTTATGCTTTTAGTACACAATAATAATGCCGCTAAATTATTCGCAAAAGAACGCTTGCCCACACCCTCCATCCCCTTAATTAAAAGAGCATGCGGTAATTGACCGACATTTTTACGCTGAACAAAATATTGCCATGATTGTTGCTGCCAAGGAAGTATATGGCTCATAGGTAACCTACCACTATTTGGTTATTATTTGATGCAATACATCTTCAATCTGCCCTGATACTTCCTGAATATTTTTATCAGCATTAATGGTATAAAAACGTTGGGGCTCACGACTGGCTATTTCAAGATAACAGTTGCGTACCTTTTCAAAAAAAGACTCCTCTTCTTTTTCTATACGATCTAAATACCTATTTTTCTTAATCCTGCTCAATCCAGTACTTACCGTAACATCAAAAAACAAAGTATAATTAGGGCGTAAATCACCTTGCACCCATTGCTCCAAAATAGCGATTTTTTCTCGAGACAACCCTCTACCGCCTCCTTGATATGCATAAGTTGCATCAGTAAAACGATCACAAATCACCCATTGTCCTCGCTGTAATGCTGGAATAATCACTTGGTTTAAATGTTGAGATCTACATGCAAAATAAAGAAGCATCTCAGTATCAGGATGCATTTTTTCCTGATAATGATCTAAAATAATCTGGCGAATTTTCTCAGCAATCTCGGTACCACCTGGCTCACGGGTTAAAATAAAATCAATATTAGCATTGCGTAAATAGTCTGCTAGCACCTTCGTGGCAGTACTTTTCCCAGCGCCCTCTATCCCCTCTAATGTGATAAAAACCCCCTCTTTCATAAGAACACTCCTACTTCAGGATCATTTATGCAGTATATATTTTTTAACCGCCTTGTTCTGTTCTTTAAGAGAATCAGAAAACTCATGCCTACCATCCCCTTTAGAAACGTAATACAAAGCAGTACCGAAAATTGGATGCATTGCCGCTTCAATAGAATCATTTCCCGGCATAGCGATAGGAGTTGGTGGCAGACCTTTATTCCTATAAGTATTATAAGGAGTATTTTTCTGTAAATCAGCTCTAGTTAGTTTGCCTGAAAATTTACTACCAAGGCCATAAATTAGTGTAGGATCAACTTGAAGCAACATCCCGTTTTTAAGCCTACTTAAAATCACTCCAGCAATCATGGGTTTTTCTTCAGCTATAGCTGTCTCTTTTTCAATTAGTGATGCCACAATTAAAGCTTCATATGGACAATGATATAAGGTTTCTTTATCTCTATTATCCCAAGCCTTTTGCAACTGTTTGTGCATAAATTGATAAGCATTGATCAAAATATCAGTATCAAGAACGTTACCACTAAATAAATAGGTATCAGGAGCGAATCTCCCTTCTGGAAGTTCACCTTCATGACCAATTTTCTCCATTATAGCAGCAGGACTTAAATTTTTGATCGTATGAGTAATATACTGATTATCATTTAATGCTTTAATAACCTGATGAAAGTTCCAACCCTCTACAAGCGTAAATGCGTGATGCAAAACATCCCCCTTTATCATCTTTTGCACCAACTTACGCGCAGTCATGCCTGGGGTAACGACATATTCACCAGCTTTTAACTTATATTCAGCACCACTTAAGCGCACAAACAACACAAAAATCATAGGATGTTTAAGTAATTTTTGTTCTTGTAAGGAATAAGCAGCTTTTTTTACTGAAGTACCCTGAGAAAATAGAAAGTTTACTGGAGCATCTTTATGAGCCACTAAAGGGGTTTCTAAAAAAGACCAAAATCTAAAACCAAACCAACCTAAAATAATCATTAACAGGATGGCCAAAATAATATAAAACTTTTTTTTTGCTATTTTCATAGTGTCTTTTGAATGTTAGAAATATATTTTGTCACTGCAGGCAAATGGGTTTTTATTTTGCGGGGCAATTTAAGAAGCTCCAAAAACGATCATGGTTCACACAACTACCAAATAAAACTACTAAACTTAAACTTACTGGATCGCTTCGTAGTTAGCTTCGTTTACTCATTACAGTAACGAATAATGTTAATACAACTATCTATACTTTCTTAAAAGCTAAACAGGTATTAGTCCCGCCGAAACCAAAAGAATTCGAGATTACTGCATCAATTTTTGTTTCACGAGCTGTATGAGGAACAAAATCTAAGTCACAGCCCACATCTGGATTATCAAGATTAATCGTTGGTGGAGCAACCTGATCACGCATAGCCAATATAGATATAATCGCTTCTACAGAACCTGCAGCGCCAAGTAAATGGCCTGTCATATATTTAGTAGAGCTAACTGGAATTTTGGAGGCATAATCGCCAAATACTCTCTTTATGCCAATGACCTCAGCAACATCACCCGGCAAAGTAGCTGTAGCATGAGCATTGATATAACCCACCTCTTCTTTATTCAAACCTGCGTCATTAAGAGCATTTTGGATCGCTGCAGCTGAGCCTAAACCATCTTGATCAGGCAAAGTAATATGGGTAGCATCATCGCTCATCCCATACCCTACAAGTTCAGCATAAATGTGAGCATTACGACGCTTAGCTGACTCATATTCCTCTAAAACCACAACCCCTGCACCCTCTCCAAGAACAAAGCCATCTCGATCACGGTCCCATGGACGACTTGCTTTAGTAGGCTCCTCATTACGCCTCGATAAAGCACGGATAGCAGCAAATCCACCTACACCTAAAACTGTCGTTGCCATTTCACAGCCACCAGCAATCATAACATCAGCATCACCATAACTAATCAGGCGAGCAGAGTTACCAATATTGTGCGCCCCTGTACTACAAGCTGAAACAATAGATAAATTTGGTCCTTTACAGCCGTATTTAATTGCTACCACACCAGGAGCCATATTTATAATGGCATATGGAATAAAAGTTGGTGAAATTTTTCTCTGGCCACCAGCAAGAAACAACTCATGGTTTCTTTGAATTGATAACAAGCCACCAATCCCAGCCCCTATAGAAACCCCAACCCTATTGGCATTACCTTCATCGATTACCAATCCAGAATCGGTAACCGCTTGAGTTGCAGCAGCAGCAGCAAATTGAATAAAAACTTCAGTTTTGCGAGCTTCTTTAGGATCAAAGTAAACTAAAGGATCAAAGTTTTGGACATCAGCGCAAATTGTTACTGGAAATTGCGAGGTATCAAAAGATGATATGGGACGCACTCCACTTTTACCTGCTAAAAGAGCACTCCACGTATCTGCAACAGTTAACCCCAATGGGGTAACCATACCAAGTCCTGTAATAACAACGCGCCGCTTTGACAAAGAAGTATCCTCTAAAGTTATTAATCTTCTTTGTTGTGAGACAAAATGTAGTCTACGGCTTGCTGAACCGTGGTAATCTTTTCAGCTTCATCATCTGGAATTTCTGTACCAAATTCTTCTTCTAAAGCCATAACCAATTCAACCGTGTCTAAAGAATCTGCACCTAAATCATCAACAAAGGATGACTCATTAGCAATCTCTCCCTCGTTAACACCTAATTGTTCAGCAATAATTTTCTTAACACGTTCTTCTATAGTTGGCATATCAAAACTCCCATACAATTTAAAAAATTAAATTAAATTTCAAGCATCAGCGTCATAAGTTTATTCAAAAGTGACTAACTTGCAAGAAATATTTTTTTATAAAAATTTCTTATTTAAATCATCGACATACCACCATTTACATGAATGGTGCTGCCGGTAATATAAGAAGCCTTGTCACTAGATAAAAATTCTACTGCATTTGCAACGTCATCTGAATCCCCAATTCTCTTCATTGGTATTACTGATAATAATCTTTCTCTTTGTTCATCAGATAATTTTTTAGTCATTTCAGTTTCAATAAACCCTGGGGCAATACAGTTTACAGTAACATTACGTGATGCCACTTCAGAGGCTAAAGATTTGCTAAAAGCCACAATCCCGGCCTTAGTCGCTGCATAATTAGCTTGTCCTGGATTGCCAATAAAAGCAACCACTGATGCAATGTTAATAATCCTTCCCCAGCGTGCTTTAACCATATCACGAAGACAGATACGACTTAAACGAAACACAGAGGTAAGATTGGTATCTATCACTTGATCCCACTCTTCTTGGGACATGCGTAACATTAAATTATCCCTGGTAATGCCAGCATTATTTACCAAAATACTTGGTGCACCATATTTTTTCGTAATCTGTTCCATAGCGCTATCTACTGAATCCTGCTTAGTTACATCCATAGCAAAACCCTCTCCTTTAAAACCTAATTCCTTTAAAAATAATGAGATAGTATCAGCATACTCCTGATTATAGTCTACACCTATAGGAGTAGCACCAGCTTGAGCAAGCTTTAAAAGAATTGCCTTACCAATCCCACGACTAGCACCAGTAACTAAAACAACTTTATTTTGCATTGACATAAAAGCACCTTTTAATTTTCAGTTATAAATATTAAAACATATCTCGTTAACCGCAAACTTTAGCCTGCGACCAACCACTCTCTGATGATTAAATATTACAAATAATTCTTAAGCCTCTGGGGCTCTCCAATAAAATCTGCCACAATCTCACTGCTAATTCTTTTATTTAATCCAGTAAGCACCTTACCAGGACCACACTCTAAAACAGATTTAACCCCATTATCAATCATAAACCTTACAGTCTCGACCCAACGCACTGGACTATATAATTGTCTAACAAGCTCCTCACGAATTTTTTGGGGATCTTGGTAACAGTTAACATCTGCATTTTGAATTACGGGAATTTTAGGAGGATTAATAGTTACTTCCGCCAACATTTCTGACAATTGAACGGCTGCCAACTTCATTAAAGCACAATGTGATGGCACACTAACTGGCAAGATCTTTACTATCTTCGCTCCCAAATCTTTAGCTAATACTTCAGCACGCTTAGCAGCAACAAGATGCCCAGCAAGAACAGTTTGACCAATAGAATTATAGTTTGCTGGCACTAAAATATAATCTTGAGCTGCCTCATCACAAACTTTCTTTACCATATCATCTTCTAAACCAACAATCGCAACCATAGCCCCTTCACCATGATATGCATTTTGCATGAAACGACCACGCGCTTGAACGATCTTTATTGCTTTATCAAACGCTATCGCATCGGAGCATACTAAAGCTGTGTATTCACCCAAACTGTGGCCAGCTAAAAAAGATGGCATGGCTCTATTTTTAATATTCCATACACGCCATACCGCGACTCCAGCTGCTAACAAAGCTGGTTGCGTAAATTCTGTTTGATTTAATTTATCTTCAGGACCATTTTGTACCAAATCCCACAAATCATAACCAAGCAGTTCTGAGGCTTCATTAAACGTATCTTGTATTTGTGGATACACTGCTGCCAATTCTTTCAACATGCCAACAGCTTGTGAACCTTGACCAGGAAAAACTATTGCGTATTTGTCTTGCATAAATTGATCTCTTATCTACGAGTTATCATTACGAAAAGCAGGTGTAGCTTGCGACGCGGCACAAATTTGACACGGATGTGACAAATTTACGCTGCACTATCCCTGCTTCGCGCCTTGCAGGCTTGTGCTTTGCACAATTCAAATTCGCTCCAGGCGAATTTGTCGCAACTGCCGAAGGCAGGCCCGAAGGGCGAGCGACAGGATGTCGCGAGTAATCTAGCAACATCAACCTCGAATACAAATTGATTTGCAACACACTTAAGATTGCTTCGTCGCTACGCTTCTCGCAATGACGGTAAAAAATCAGATATGGATTGCTTTGTCGCTACGCTTCTTGTCATGACGGTAAAAAATCAGACATGGATTGCTTCGTCGCTACGCTTCTTGCTATGATGGCAAATAACAAGATTTAATCGGCCTTACCTTTATAGGCAAAACAAAAGCTGTTTTGTTTGAGACGATACAATGCAATAAGTTAAGCGCTCTGATTAATAAATTTGGAATTGCTTAGCCAATTTCGATCAGGATAAAATGCGAAAATTAGGGTTCCATCTTTTATAGTATTTATAATTGGTTTTGCAAGATGCTTTTCTACAGCAGGACATCCCCAGCTGCGACCAATTCTTCCGGCTGCATTGGCAAACTGTTTGCTTACATATGGTGCACCGTGGAACACTATCGTTCTAACTTTGGCATTATCATTAAACCCCTTTTCTAAGCCTTGCATGTACAAACTATAACCATCTTGTCCAAAATATGTGCCCTCGGTGAGGAACAGGCCGATACTGGTTTGCAGGCTACCAACACGATTAGAAAAGCTAGTGGTATGATTTTCGCCGCTATATTTCCCGTGGGCAACCATAGAGGAGTAAAGAATTTTTTCTTGTTCGATGTCCACTACCCATAAGCGTTCTTTTGTTGATGGTAGAGAGTAATCTATTACGGTGATAATCGGTTTTTTAGTGCGCACTCCTAGTCTTTTAGAGTTATAAAATGCTCTCATAGCAAGTTTCACTACAGAAGGTTTGAGATTGGTAGTTTTGGTAGAAATGTTTTTGGCCTTTATATCTAAAACAGTAGCTTTAGCGGCTAAAACGTTATTTGAGATAAAAAACAATAAAGACAGAACAATAAATTTTTTCATTTTGCTCCTTTGTTTTCAGTATTCCAGTATTAATATTATAGCACTAATCTAAGAATATAAGCGTTACAGAATAATTAAATTAAAAATAATGTTTAAAATCAATTCATAACGTCAAATTTATAGCCTATTGGCTCAGGAATACCAAGATGCTGACGGACGTTTTTAGATACTGCATTCCAGTTTATTTTAGCTGGGCGCAAGTGAATAGCCTCATGGATGGCTGATTGAGCACTTAATTCGTTTAGTTCTGATTGAGGCATATCCATATAGCTGTCAATCGGAACATGTGACTCTAAATAAAGGTTGTTACCCTTCCATCCTGCTTTATTCGGGTAGTGAATTATATGAACAGGGGTGCCAACTTGTACTTCTTCATAGAGTAGTTCTATGGGTTCTCGTAGAAGCCGCATACAGCCGGAGCTTATAAAGGTGCCAACACTGGTTGGTGAATTAGTGCCATGGATAAGATATCCAGGTTTACTAAGGTAAAGAGCATATTTTCCTAAAGGATTTTTAGGTCCAGGATATACAGCTTCTGGCAATATTTCACCAGTTTTATTATAAACATAATCCCTAATATCATTTGGGACGCGCCATACAGGATCCTCTGTTTTGCTTGTTACTACAGCAGAAGTTAAAGGGGTGCGCCAATCTTTACGACCAAGCCCTACTGGAAAAGTGTAAACATGTCTCCCATCCGGTGTAAAAAAGTACAGACGTAATTCAGGGATGTTGATCACTATACCTTTACGAAATTTCGGCAAAATAAACTGTTTGGGGATGATTACTTCCTGGCCCACTCTTAGTTTATAGAAATTAATTTGAGGATTGGCTTCTAGTAATTCATCATAACTGACCCCATGTCTACCACGAATTGTAGTAAGGGATTCACCTCTTTTAACAGTTATGGTGTAGTTTTGACCAACCAAGTCTTCACCAATGGGTGGCATATCATATTCGGCAGCCAAACATGGGGTTATTAAAAGAAAACCAAAAATAATAAAACTAATTGAGCGGATCCATGCATTCATATTTTTTAGGCTCTTCTATTGCCACTAAAAAAACTTAGGATATTTAGGAGACTGATAAATAAATTAAATAACGACACATATAGTGAGATTGTTGCCATTATATAATTGCGTTCTCCACCGTTAATAATTTGACTGGTTTGAAATAAAATCAAGCCAGAGCTTACTAACACAAAAGCGCAGGAAACCATTACTGATAGAAGGGGTAAGTGTAAAAATATGCTAGCAACTGAGGCTAAAAAAGCAGCTGAGATCGCAGCAAATAAAAAGCCACCCATATAGCTAAAATCTTTACGGCTAATCAGAGTATATAGGGAGAGAGATATAAAAATAGCGCCCGTACCGCCAAGGGCGGTAATAATGAGTTTACCACCGTTGTAATATGTTTGTAAGTATGTAGCCATTAGAGGAGCAAGCGCATATCCCATAAAACCGGTAAATGCAAATACAGCAAGCAAAGCCCATTTGCTGTTGCGTAGAGATTGAGCAAGAAACATTAATCCGAACATGCCTATCAGGGTAAACGCTGGTCCTGCGTAGGGTAGAATGCCATGCATGGTAATAGACGCAACAAAGGCGCTAAAAATCAACGTTAGGCTTAAAAGAAAGTATGTTTTACGTAAAACTTGATTTACGGATAAAAGTGATACTTTTTTATTTAAAACAGCGTATTCAGGGTTTTCGAATTGCATTTTTACCTCATTTTTAACTGGTTACAATGGGTGTATATTAACTAAACTTTAGCTACAAGACAAGAAGCTATGGTTTTAAGTCTGCCATAAGCTATCTTTTTTGTCGTATCGAAGAAAGTCTCTTTTTTGTCGTACCGGCGAAAGCCGGTATCCAGAAAACTCAATAAATTAGCAGAAGTGGTAATGCAGAAATTTTCGTATTTTGGTGAACCGATTTTAGTATTTTTGGTAAAGTAGATATCTTGTTATAATTTAACTTGAGTTTTATGTTATTATCGTTTAATAATTCAGTAAGTTGTTACTAGGTTTAGGAGAGATGGCTGAGCGGTTGAAAGCGACGGTCTTGAAAACCGTTGAGGGCGCAAGTCCTCCGTGAGTTCGAATCTCACTCTCTCCACCAAACTCTTATTATCATATCAATATCAATAATCAATATCATTGTTTTGACATAATGATCTAAGCAATAAAGAGATACTGTATAAGACCGGGCATTTATCTAATGATATAGCAATAATGCCCGATCTTTTTAGCTAATATCTATTTCTTGGGTCGTGGTCCGGTGCTTGTGCGTGTTTTGCTTTTGCCATAATGTTTACGTGGCGCACCTGGTTTTGCCCCATTGCTAGATTTACGAGCAGTAGACTTATAATCAGCAGGCTTACGACGCTCAGGTTTACGATCAGTAGACTTATGGTCGGCAGGTTTACGACGATCAGGTTTATGATCTGAAGTTTTGTGATCAGTAGAATTATAATCAGTAGTTTTACGATGATCGGATTTATGATCTGAAGTTTTGCGATCACTAGACTTATAATCGGTAGGCTTACGACGATCAGATTTATGATCAGAAGTTTTACGATCACTAGACTTATAATCGGTAGGCTTACGACGATCAGATTTATGATCAGAAGTTTTACGATCA
>JAHIYS010000014.1 GCA_018814965.1 Gammaproteobacteria bacterium | reverse complement strand
TCTCATATAACAATCGCAGTGGTCTGGACATAATAAAATAATGCCCAAAATAATGCCTAAGTGAAATACAGTGATTTTATCTGTGGTTTATTACTTTGATTAATTTAATGTATATTGTAAAGACTTGACCCCTTTTCCTTTCTTTTTAAAAAGGGCTTTCTAAATCGCTACTGAGAAATAAAAAGCCCTTTTCTAAACCTTACTTTATATATTTTCCCCGAGCAGTATATGAGGTATGCAATAAATCATGGCTCTTATGACCACATGGTCCGTCAGTTAAAAATTCTTTATAGATATTTAACACTGCAGGATTTTCATGTGATTTACGAACCACATACTCCATATCTTCTCCATAAATAGCTTTAGCACGCTGTTTACGAATCTCAGGAGTAGTTGGAATTGGTTGTCCGCCACCACCCAAACAGCCACCGGGACAAGCCATAAACTCAATGAAATGACACTCGCTAAATTTACCGCCAGCCTGAATATCGTCTAAAATCTTCTTGGCATTAGCAGTACCGTGAGCAATGGCTACTTTCAATGTAGCTCCTTTGAGCCAATCCCAATTAGGAACTAAATGAGCTATTAACTCAGGAACAGGCCCAACCTCGGTAATTGGAAGCTCGGCATATTTAATCCCTTCAAAACCACGAACTGGAACAATGTTAGCCTCGCTAAATAAACCCTCAATTTTCTTACCTGTTACTAATTCATATACAGTACGAATTGCTGCTTCCATAACACCACCAGTAGCAGCAAAAATAACTCCTGACCCTGTGGCACTACCGAACGGATCATCAAAATCTGATTTTGCTAATTTTGGCAGATCCATTCCTGCTTCTTTAATCATCTTAGCCATTTCACGAGTAGTTAATCCATAATCCACATCTTTAAAACCACTCGATCTCATTTCTGGACGATCACATTCAAATTTCTTTGCTGTGCATGGCATTAACGCCACACTTACTATATTAGCTGGGTCAATATTAAACTTCTTCGCGTAATAAGTTTTAATCACAGCACCAAACATCTGTTGTGGACTCTTAGCACTAGAAAGATGATCTAACATGTTTGGATAAAAATGTTCGATATATTTTATCCATCCCGGAGAACAAGAGGTAAATTGAGGAACTTTTGCTGAAGGATCTTTTTCAACTAACGCTTTATACAAGCGGATAATAAGCTCAACCCCTTCCTCAATAATGGTTAAATCAGCAGTAAAATTAGTATCAAATACACGATCAAATCCAAGCTGTCTGATAGCTGTATTCATTTGAAAAGTTAATGCCACACCAGGCTCTAATCCAAAACATTCTCCAATTCCAGCTCGTGGAGCCGGGGCAGTTTGAATAACCACATGTTTCGTTGGATCTTCTATGGCGCGCCAAACAGCATCAGTATCATCTCTTTCGGTAAGCGCACCTGTTGGACAACGATTAACACATTGCCCACAATTAATACAATTTACTTCATTTAATGGATTATCACCAAATGTGGTTATGTGCGTTTCGTTACTACGACCACATTTACCTAAAGCACCAATATCTTGTAATTGGATACACGTACGAACACAGCGTTCACATAAAATACACTTTTCTTTTTCAAACTGAATAGCTGCATCTGAATCTCCAAAAACAGGGGTTTCGCTCTTTTCTTCTATTTTTGGACTACGACCAAATTTAAAAGAATCAACCCCGTAATTTGCTGCTAACGTTTGCAATTCACAATTTAGATTTCTTTTACAGGTATAACAATCACCGTAATGTTCAGAAAGCATTAACTGTAAAATATTGGATCTTGCATTTCTAACTTTTGCTGTATTGGTTTTAACAATTAGCGGGGAACTTATTGGATAACAGCATGATGCTTGTAATGTGCGCGCTCCCTCTACTTCCACCACACATATGCGGCAAGAACCAGAAGCACACAAATCATTATGGTGACATAAGGTTGGGATTTTAATTCCTGCTTTTTCAGCCGCCTTTAAAATTGTTGTTCCTTCTGGCACACTAACCTCTAAGCCATCTATGGTAACTTTGATATCAGCCATTATTTACACCCCCCACAGTTTATTTCACTACTAAAGTATTTTGTTATTGCAATAAATATATTTGGGCTACTTTGTCCTAAACCGCATTTTGACGCGACTTGCATCGTCTCTGCTAATGAGTATAGTTTCTCTAAACAACATTGCCCGCTGCATTTACCAGCTTTTATCGCTCTTATTGACTCCAACAATTGTAAGTTTCCTTTGCGACATGGGGTGCATTGGCCACATGATTCTTCAACAAAAAATTCTAGGAAATTTTCCGCCACATCTAACATATTACGGTTAGGCCCAAACACTATAATTGAACCACCTGGAGGGGCATCTTCAAATGCAACTTTTCGATCAAATTGGTCTTTTGGTATTGTCTGTCCAGAGGCTCCTCCCATTTGCACCGCTTTTGCATTCTCCCCATCAACCGCTTTTAATATCTCTTTTATAGTGGTGCCCATTGGAAACTCATAAACACCAGGACGCTTACAATCTCCGGAAATACTAAAAAGTTTATATCCAGCTGATTTTTCTGTACCTAAAGAACTAAACCATTTTGATCCCTTACTTATAATAGTGGTAATCCAAGCAAAAGTTTCTACATTATTGACTTCTGTTGGTTGTCCTAAATATCCTTTTTGAATTGGGAAAGGGGGTCGATTACGTGGCTCTCCACGTTTTCCTTCTAAAGATTCTATTAATGCTGTCTCTTCACCACACACATATGCCCCAGCACCACTTTTAATCTCAATAGAAAAATTAGTTATCTCTTGGCATTTAGCTATTACTTTTGCTAAATCCTCTTTCATAAAATCATATTCAGCGCGTAAATATAAAATTCCCTTCTGGGCGCCAATAGCTTCACCGACAATTGCCATGCCGATAAAAACTAACTCTGCATTATTGGTTAAAATCTCTCGGTCTTTAAATGTTCCTGGTTCCCCTTCATCCGCATTACAAATAACATATTTAGGTGTTGATTCCTCTTTAGTCATCAACGTCAATTTCATTCCGGTAGGAAACCCTGCGCCACCACAACCGCGTAGCTTTGAGGATGTTATTTCATCAATAATACCCTGGGATCCTATTTTTTTTGCTGCTTCGAAACTAGATTTACTATCGATAGCAGTAAAAGTAAGTTCTGACACATAATTTGATTTAATCATTAATCAATACTCCTATTTACATTCTTTTATAATACGATCTATATCTTGAGGACTAACCTTTGTATATGGGGTTTCATTGATTAAAAAAGCAGGCCCAAGAT